>JBLNEL010000133.1:0-8240 GCA_050262615.1 Bacillota bacterium | reverse complement strand
TCTTTTTTAAAATCTTTATATTTTTTTATAAAAATTTTGTAATCTTTTGATTTTTAAATTTTTTCGGGTAAATAAGCGACTATATTTCGTTTTGGTTCCGTTAAATTTTTAACGAGTCCATGCGAATTACACGCCTCCTTCATATCAGGAATATAATGCTGCGGCGGATATTGAGGGAAGCCGGCCCGACTGTAGAATCGTCCTCCCCTTGCCAAAAGTGAATCTATTGACTGATAGACAAGGGACATAGTACTACTACCAGGAAGATCATTATAATATGAGACAACATCTGCCTGGCTGAAGTACTTATATGAATCAGCGAGAAAAGAAAACTGTCTCAGATCAGAAATATTTCTTATTTCATTATAGCCTAAATTATTGTATGCTCCTGCATCTGCAAATACCAGCCGGGGTAATTTTACTTTGCTTACAGAATCTCCAAATGAGCTTGAATTAAATTCATTTAACGAGTTATTAATAGTCTGAAGGTCTGCAGTTTTCCACTGATTAAATAACTTTACAGTCCTTCCTGCTCCGCTAACAATAATATTAAACAGATCATTTGGTTTTAGTGAATTACTAAGCAATGATTTAAGCCGGGGAATCAGTTCAGAAAAATTTTTATTAAAGTTTCCGCTTAAGTCCAGAGCAATAAGGTTCTTCCTGGCCGAACTATCGGTTTTAAGTCCAAAGGCATCTTTTAATGAAAAAACTGATTGGATATAAGTAAGGTTATCTTTTCCTTCTGTTGAACTAAAGAATGCGCCGTCAGAAATATCCAGTTTATAATTCAGATTAAGGCTACTAAACTGAGATGTACTCTGAATGAGAGTAAACATGTAATTAAATCCAAGCGTATCTGCTTTATTTACAAATTCCTGGCCGGGTGCTTCAGCTATTACCGGATTACCCCAGATATTCTGTTTAGTTCTGAAAAGTACTTCAAGAGGTTTCTGAGAGTTATTATTTGAATTAAGCATTGCAACCGGGAATTCGATTACAGCTGTATTTCCATTCCATTTTGTCGGAACAATAAAGTTGATCTTTACTCTGCGATAGCCGCCTGAGATCAGAGGGAATATTCTAAGCTCATACTGGTTACCGATCTTATAGAGATATGCCGGATCACGTTTGGTAGTAGTAATACTATCATAAATATGCCTAGCTGTCCAGGTATCCAAAACCTTTGCCTGCATTACGCTATCGCCTATCCAGAGCCACATATCATTTACAACTGCCCCCTGGGGAAGTTCGAACCTGTGAATAATCTCGACCTGCTGCGAGGAAGAAAACTGGTGATGGTCTGAATAGTTCAGATAGAGAGACTGTTCAGAATATCCTCCATGAGGCTCTAAAACAAGTGTAGCCTTATCAATATATCCTTTTACACTTGAATATGAATTTGGCAGTTTTATAACCAGATCGTTTACTGCAAACAAGTTTATTATTGGAAAAAGAAACAAAAAGGCAAGGAGACTTATAACGCTGCGGGTTTTCATAGCACTAATCCTGAAGATTTCGACTTACAATTAAGAATTTTAAAAGACACATAAAACATACAAAAAATAAAACAATATGTTTTATATACTTTATATAGTCATAAAAACGAGTTTACGGGAAAAAATATTTAATAATAATAATTAGCCAACCCCGCGCTGGAATCTTATTAATATAATTGCCATTTTATTTTTAATTATCTAAGTTCCTTTTTGTAAAATTTTGCTGCACATTTATTTCCCTGACGGAAGTTACCTGTTTTACTATAAATGGACACTTAGACTATGAAAAGACTAATTACACTTGCACTACTTATTTGTCTGCCGCTTGCGCTAATAAGCTGCTCAAATGAATCTTCTGTAAATCCACCGGACAAACAATCAGAAGGTAAAGTTCTGCTTAAAGTTGATAAGGAAGCTGCTCCTGCGGGGGTTTCTTCTATTACTGCGACACTTACCAGGCTGGGATATGATGCTATATTTAAGTCGATGTATTTAAAGACAGATACGACTGCTGATATTACATTCAGCGGAATAATAATTGGGACATGGCATCTGAAGGTAGAAGCAAAAAGTTCAGCCGGAGCAGTGCTTTATATTGGGGAGACCGATGTAAACGTAAACGAAGGCATAACCACGCAGGTTAATTTAACCTTAAATCCAACCGGAGCCGGTGTAGGCAATATTGCAATTTTTGTCACATGGGGAAATGGTTACAAATGGGCAGACTGTTTACAAAACCCATTATTTACAAGTAAGAACAGTCCCACGAATCCAATTGGCGGAGTTTCGACAGCAAAGGTTTACTATGATGATGGTAAATACAAGATGTGGTATTTAAATACATATAACAGCGGAACAGGTGATATTGGTTATGCCGAATCACCAGATGGCATTTCATGGAACAGTCTTACCAGTGAAGCAGTTTTTACTCCCGGTCAGACAGGCAGCTGGGATGATCACACAGTAGGACCAGGTGCAATAATAAAAGAAAACGGTGTTTACAAGATGTATTACATCGGCTGGCACAGTCAGTATGACAACTGGCATATCGGACTTGCCACCTCTTCAGACGGAATTCACTGGCAGAGATATCAGAATCCGGTCTTAAGCGGCAGCGGTATTGAAGCGCAGCTTGGAGTTTCAGATGTAGTAAAATGCGGTTCAGTTTACTATATGTATTATGCTTCAAGAACATCTGATATGGGTAACGCAAGGTTAAACGTTGCGACTTCATATGACGGTATTAATTTTACAAGATATTCAGGCAACCCCATTCTTGTACAAAGCCAGGCATGGGAAGGGACAGCCGTAGCATTTCCGACCGTATTATACGACAATGGAACATTTAAGCTATTATATCAGAACTCAGCCGGCACGGCTTTCGGTTTAGCGACATCTTCTGACGGGTTAAAATGGACGAAGGATCCAAACAATCCATTTTTTAAGCTTAGTGATGTAAAAAACCAGTGGTGTGAAAAGATCGTTTATCCCTTCTGGAAGAAATTCGGTAATGAATACTGGCTGTATTATACAGGTATAGTAAGCGGGATGAACACTATAGCTTTAGCAAAGAAATAAGTTTTATATAAAGAATAAAAAAGGATCCTGCCATTGGGGAAAAACAGGCAGGGTCCTTTTTTTTATTATTTTCTTTTATATGCAAAAATATGAAGCTGCAGGTCGAGGTTATCGACAGACAGTTCACTTGCAAGCGGAGCCGGGCCTGAGGAAGAGATAACGTTTTGAATATAATATCTGAAGCCATTTTCCGTAAGCACATTTAGGATTTTATCGAGCTCCTGTTTTCTATCGGTAAAGGAGTGGTATTCGATATAAAGGTTTTCTGCCTTATAGAGCACGTCGCTGCAATCTAAAATAAGGTCGAGTTCTGCGCCTTCGACATTCATCTTTATCATATCAATCCTGTCTTCAGAGGAGATCAGGTCGCGGAGTCTAACTGAAGGCACCAGAATTTTATCGCCATCAATAAAAAGAGAACCGCCGTCAGCACTATCGGCAGTAAACTGAACGCCGTTGTTATCCTTCCACAGAGCCTTTGCGATGACTTCAACGTCCCCGACATTATTTTTTTTCATATTTTCAGTGAGCACTGCAGCAATATCAGGGTCAGCCTCAAAGGCTTTTATTTTTGCCTTCGGGAATTGTTTCTTATAGTAAAGGCAGCTTAGTCCAACATTTGCCCCGCAGTCGTATATTACCGGCAGAGGTGAATTTGTCTGAAAGCGGTACATCTGGTTAACGAAGATATGTTTGTACTGAAAAATAAAAGACAAGACATCGACTGCCTGAAAGTCGTAGTTTAAGAATTCGATCCTCTGTTTCTGAGAGCGAGGAAAGTTTTTATATTTAAAGAAGAGTCTTAAGAATTCCCTGTATTCCTTTGACTGTAATATATTCCTGATAGGTGTAAGGTACTGTTCAATTACTGAAGCCATAATATTTATCCCGGGAAAATCATTTTATTTAATAAAACTTTAATTATCTTTTTATTTTTTCTCAATTAAGCCTTAAGCTGAAACCTGTTTTTAGTTACAAAATTAAAAGAATCGAGGTATCCGTTTATAACAGTATTAATGTTTATCTCTTCCCTGATTATTCTGCCCGAGTTTTTTCCCATAGTTTCCATTAGTTCAGGTCTGGAGAAAAGATAGTTTATTTTTTCGAAAAGGTCATCCTCATTTCCTTCAATGAAGTACTTGCCGTTATATTCATCTCTAACAAGTTTCTTTTCAGTTCCGTCGCAGACCGAGCAGATCACAGGCTTTTCATAAAGCATAGCCTCATTAATAGAAAGTCCGCCCATTCCTGCCAGGACATAAACAGATGATTCAGTAAAATACTGTCCGAGCATTTTCTGGTCATATACTCCGCCTAAGAACTTTACGTCCTTAAGACCGAGTGATCTAACAAGCTCTTCCAATTCCTCTTTCTGCGGTCCATATCCAATTATAAGGAGTTCAGCATCAGCATATAGTTTTTTAAGTCTTGCATATACTTTTATAAGCAGGTCAACGCGTTTCCATTCGACCAGTCTACCTACGTGCAGGAGTCTATGGTTATTAGGCGGGAGGAGTTTTTCACTTTTAATTACCTCATCCTTAACCTTAAAGAGCATATCGGTATCAGGAGAATTGTAGCTTATAAAGATCTTTTCTGCAGGCACACCGTAGCTGCCCAAGATATCGTAGGCATCCTCAACATAGTTAACGTGAGCATCGACCTGGTTAAAATAGAACCTGCGGATCTTAGTAAGGATAAAAATATTAAGATACTTCAGGAATCCTATGAAATTTGTAAACGGGTTTGTATCCTGCGGGATATCACCCAGTGACTTATAGAACCCGATAGCTTCTTTATACCTCGGCACACGGAAAGGAATATCCTTATCAATTATTTTTATTCCCGAAGATTTTATTTTCAGGTAATTAAACGGATTAAGATAGAAGCTTAATATATAAGGCCAGCCTGCGACGATGACATCTGGTTTTTCCTTATTGACCACGTCGAAGAAATCCTTAAAGAAAGGTTTACCGAACCAGTTCTTATATTCATTAAGGTGATATCTTTTGAAATTAATTCCTTCGGTTGTCTGATAGACGCCCTCGCCGAGTGATTGACCTTTTTTATCTGAAGGTACAACCACAATAATCTCAAGGTTCTCAACTTCATTAAGGCGGCTGAGGACTAAATTATAATAATGAGGCAAGCCTCCGAAAACAAAAAGTACTTTCATAAAATATTAAATACTAATAAAACTCTTCATCAAATTTATAAAATCTTTATTAAATCTAAGCGAAAGCAAAAGATAGACAAGGAGTCCTGAGGAGCAGACAAGTATCACTTTTGCAATATAGTTATTCAGAAACGGTTCAAAGATAAAAGGCAATATGCAGGCTGCAACAGATAAAAGCAAAGGCAGGATGACAGCGAAGTGATATTCCCAGAACTTTGCATTAATAAGTTTTTTAACGAGCATCAGATAAAAAGGGTAAAACAAAACCACCATTAAAATAACCTGAGCATAGCACACGCCTTTAAGTCCCCACAATCCGCCCAGGTAAATTGCAGGAGGGGTTACAATTGAAAATGCAATTACCCAGTAGAACCCCAGGTCAGCTCTTCCCTTTGCAAGTAGCAAAGATCCGATAGGATTAAAAACAGATCTAAGCATTGCAAATACAGCCAGTATTTTAACCAGCACGATTGCCTGGTCCCAGTTATTTCCAAAGAGCAGAGTTGTAAGCGGTCCGGCAAGAATAAAGATTGCAAGGTGGACCGGGAAATTAATAGACGAAAGATAGTTAATTGTACTGACATAAGTTTTCTTCAACAGGTCATTATCATCCTGAACTTTAGCCATCATCGGGAAAGCCACGCGAGTAACAATAGGATTAATAATCTGCTGAGGTTTCATAACCAGGTTCTTTGCTACTGTATAAAGTCCCAGAGCGCTAGTGCCAAGAAGTTTTCCAATAATTATAGTATCGAACTGGCCGCTGAAATAATTTAAGGTTCTCTCTCCAAGCTGAAAAACGCCAAAGCTATAAATACCTTTCAGTTCACTATGGGAAAATGTAAGTGAAGGCTTATGGCTTTTCAGTCCCACATAGAGAAGCATAAGAGTTGAAACGATGCTATTTGAGAGGACCATTATTGCAAGTGCATAAACCCCATAGCCTTTTACGCCGGTATAGATAGCAAGAGCAATAGAAATGAATCTTGAAATAATATCTATTTTTGAGATCACATCGAACTTAAGTTCCTTCTGCAGCAGAGTTTTATGCTGTTGTCCGAGGGGAATAATAATAAAAGTCAGTCCAACAAGATTAAGAAGCGGTTTTAGTCCCGGTTCATTATAGAAAGAAGCAAGGTATGGGCTTAAGAGGTAAATAACTGCAAAAATAATCAGTCCAGCCAGAATATTCAGCCAATAGAGGCTTGAAAGCTGTTTATGTGAAATATCCTGTTTATGGATAATTATGTTACTAAATCCCATATCGATAAAGTAGGATGAGAATTCAACTACGACCTGCACCAAAGCCATAAGTCCGAAATCAGATTTAGAAAGAAAGCGTGCAAGGATTGTAATAAGCAGAAACTGGAGTCCGTTATTGACAACCGTGGCCACAGTAACCCATTTTACGCCGCTTATAGCTTTTTTTTTCAGTTCCATTTATTCTGTTCCATAAGAGCTAAACCGGTTTTCTCAGCAGGGTTGTAAAGGTTGAAGTTTCAATTGTGTAATTATGAGGAAACTTATCGAGCAGGAATGCAATCAGCTGATTAAAGAACAATACTGGTCTTAAGAAAAGCATAACAGCATTTTTCATTTTACCGCGGGCGAAGCGGATAAGGTAATAATTCATTCTAAGGGCCTGTGTAGTCCAGAACTTTGTATCCGGAACAATAGAAACGACCTCGAAGCCTGATTTTTCGGCCAGGTATTTTAATCCATATCGGGTATAGCGGTAGAAGTCATAAGGCGCCTCATGTTCGCCCCACATAAAAGGCGTAGTAATAAGCATACAGCCGCCAGGTTTTAAGACCCTCAAGGATTCAGCCAAAAAGCAGGCAGGTTCAGGCAGGTGTTCCATAACCTGGAAAGAGACTACAGAGTCAAAAGATCTTTCCTTAAAGGGAAGCACCATTGCACTTCCAGCAACATCGACATTACTAAGTCCATGCAAAGTTGCCGGGTGTTCCAGTCCTATAATTTTATCACAGGTTTTTAATAAAATATCCCTATAGGGCTGCAGTCCGCAGCCGCAATCGAGCGTACGTCCTTTGATATATCCTGAAAACTTCAGAATAGAAGTAATACTAAAGTGATATATCAGCCAGTTATGGGGGCCTGATATTTTATTTTTTAGAAAGAAACTCATTAATTCTTTTTTTAACTGAAGTGTTGCTATATCGCCAAGTATACTTTTTTAATCTATAGGAAATGCTATCCCAGAGCCCGCGGTTATATTTAACCGGATAATTCACATTTGATTTAAGGACAAGGTGAATATACTGGTCTTTATCCCAGATATGTTTATATGAATAATAATATGGAAACAAGCGGGTAATGCTGTTAAGAATATCGGTAAGATATACTTCCTGGTCAATTACCTGAAGAGCCTGCGGGTTATGGTTTTTCAAATGCTTTTGATATTCAGCAGAAGGATAAGTAAGCAAAATAATGCCGGAATCTGTAAGCAGTTCTTCAAGAATTGAGAAGAGCTGTTTATAGTTACTTTTTTCGATATGCTCAATAACATCAAAAATAAGAATTACGTCAAACTTCCCGAAGCTTTTTATTTTATCTGTTTCCTTTGTAATATCAATTACGTCGAACTTAGTATTTTCACTATCTGCATATATCTGAGCGACACCGACATTAGTTGAGCTTATATCGACAGCAAGGACAAATTCTGCATTTTTCTGGACAAACTTTGTTATAATCCCTACGCCGCAGCCCATCTCAAGAATGCGGGCATTATGAGGAATATACTTTCTGCAAAGTTTCTTTATTGCGTCCTGCCGGAGGCTGTAGTTATAGAATTCATTTCTAAGGATATTCTTCGAAAAGCCGTCGTAGAAATCTTTAACTTTTTCTGATGTTACCATTTATTATTTCTTAGTTGTTATTATTTCTTTATAAGCTTCGATAAGCTTTCTGCCCTGGTGTTCCAGATTAAAATCATTCATCACTCTTTCCGAGGCATTGCGGTTAAC
>JBLNEL010000132.1:0-11049 GCA_050262615.1 Bacillota bacterium | reverse complement strand
ATTTATTTTAATGTACTCTTCAGTAAAATCGCATGTCCACCAGGTCGAGGATTTGTGTCCTGACTGAAGACAGATATTTATATCAAATTCCTTTTGTGAAAGGATCTTAAGTGCAGCTTCTTCATCCAAAACAATATTATAGTCAGGCAATAAGACCGGAACGTCATTAAAGCTTATGCTTACTTCAGACGGATTAATATTAGCGCCGCTCATTCCGGCAGCTGACATAATTCTGCCCCAGTTTGCATCACGTCCGTAGATTGCAGTCTTTACAAGAGCTGAATTTGCAACAGCCTTACCAATCTTATCTGCGTCAGCCTGAGTTTTTGCTCCGTTTACATTAATAGTCACGAGCTTTGTAGCGCCTTCGCCGTCTGAAACAATAGCTTTTGCCATTTCTTTGCAGAGGGCTTCAAGTGCCTCATTGAAAAGTGTATAGTTTTCCGAATTTTCTTCGGCTTCGATGCCTGAGAGTCCGTTAGCCATAATGACGACCATATCGTTAGTGCTGGTCTCGCCATCTACAGAAATTTTATTAAATGTATTCTGTACTGATGATTTAAGTAATTTCTGAAGCGTATCATTGCTGACCTTCAGATCTGTAGTAATAAATGCAAGCATAGTTGCCATATTCGGCATTATCATTCCGCTTCCTTTGCAAATAGCTCCGATCTTAACATCGCCGCCATTAAGCTTTACACTGACAGCATAAGATTTCATTTTTTTGTCAGTCGTCATTATAGCCTCTGCAGCATTTAATCCGCCTTCAGAGGAGAGTTCAGGAACGATCTTTTCGATACCGGCTTTAAGAGTATCCATAGGGAGTCTTTTTCCGATAACTCCGGTTGAGCTGATAAGTACTTCGCTCGGGCTTATTCCAAGTTTTTCAGCACAGTATTTCTGTGAAATCTTTGCGTCGTTATGGCCATCCTTACCGGTACATGCATTAGCATTGCCTGAATTAACCAATACAGCTTTTACTGTCTTTTTATTTTTTATTATATTTTTTGAGACCAACAAGGGAGCTGCTTTTACTTTATTTATTGTAAATGTTCCGGCTGCAGTGCAAGGTGTCTCAGAATATATTAGTGCCAGATCTTTTTTCTTTTTCTTTATTCCGCAGAAGATTCCTGCCGCCAAAAATCCCTGAACAGTAGTAACTGTCCCGTTTTCAATAAATTGATACATTTTCAACTCCTGTATTTAATAAGCCGAGCTTTTCATTCCAATTATAAAGTTTATTCATATTCTGTACTGCCTGTCCTGCAGCACCCTTAATTAAGTTATCTATCGCCGAGGTTATAACAACAATTTTATCTTTTACCGATACATTAATATCGCAGAAATTTGTTCCGGTAACCCAGGTAAGATCAGGCGGCGTATTTCTTAATCTTACGAAGTCTGAGTCAGCGTATGTATTTTTATATAAATCAATTATTTCATTTTCAGATGCATTGCTTTTCAAATGAATCGTAGTGGTAGCATATATACCAACAGCAACAGGGAGCAAGTGAGTAGTAAATGAAAACGGTGCATCGAACCCATTTTTATTTAATGCCTGGAAAATTTCAGGCTGGTGACGGTGTTTGTTCACATTGTATGCCCTTACGTTGCCATACATTTCCGACATTAGAAGTTCTGTCTTTGCAGATTTTCCAGCCCCACTGGTTCCTGAATATGCAGCGACGCTGACTGACAAAATTTCATTATTAAATTTTTCTGTCAGCGGCAGTAATCCAAGAAGTGTAGCTGTCGGATAGCATCCAGGATTAGCAATAAGGCTGATATTTGAATAGTCAGTCTTAGGGTAATCAGCCAGGGCGTAAAGCTTTTGGTTTAAGAGTTCAGGTGAATTATGAGAAAGTTTATACCATTTTTCATATTCAATTTCACTATCGAGTCTGTAGTCGCCTCCAAGATCAATAACCTTTTTATTATTACTAATTAGTGCAGGCACATAATTTAATGCTTCTCCATGAGGAAGTGCAATGAAGTAGAGATCATGATCAAATGAAAGATTACCGGCAGATAAAATTTCCGAGTCATCGATTATTCCTGTAAGGTCAGGGAAAACGCTTAGAATAGGTTTGCCAGCAGTTGAATTGCCGTAAACTGTAACATCTTTTACAAAGGGATGATTATTACAGAATTCAAGGATTTTTTTACCAGTATAGCCACTGCCGCCAATTACACTAATAGAGATCATTAAAGAATTTCTCCTTCAAGAAAAAAAATAATAAAAATCAAAAAAAATGGATTAAAGTAAAATCGATGATTTTAGCCCCGGATGGGGCGGCGTCTGGAACGAAATTCATCCGGTCGGATTCCTGGCGGATCCGGAAGATGGTTGATTGCGGTATTTACAATTAAAATATTCATACCACAAAGATAACAGCAGGAGTGTATCATGTCAAATTAATACTGCATAAATTATCATAAATATGCAGAACGAATGCAAAAATATGCATAAAATTTTATTGGGGAATTTTGCCTTTTAATCAAATAAAAAGCCCGCTTGCACGGGCTTTAATAAATCACGATTTCCGCCAAAGACAGGCGAGTTCTCCCAAGGCGTGTAAAACATGCCTTCCGGCAAACAGTGTGCCTCCAAAGACAGACGATCCATGCCATCGGCAGGTACTCTAAAGGGGGTCGAGAACCATGCCCAAGGCAGGCTTAACTGATAATTTCTCTTATTGCTTTTTCCATCTGTTCGAACTCAATGAGAAAAGCATCATGACCGTGGACCGAATTTATTTCCACATATCTGCTTCCGCGGATCAAGGATGAAATTTCCTTTTGTTCAGAAGCAGGATAAAGAACATCACTTGATATTCCGATAGATAAAACCTTTGAAGTAACTGACGATAAAACATCATGCATACTTCCGCGGTTATAGCATATATCGTGCAGGTCCATCGCATTTGACAAAGTAATATATGTATTTGCATCGAAACGTTTTACAAGTTTCTGTCCCTGGTAGTTCAGGTAATTCTGCACCTGGAACAGATTATCAGTGTCATAGTGATCTGAACTATTGTTGAATCTTTCTCTGTTAAATTTATTTTTGAATGAAGCATCGCTTCTATAAGTTATCATTGCAATCATTCTTGCAAGCTCAAATCCGTTGTGCGGCTGTTCTGTATATTGCCCGTTTTTCCATGCCGGATCGTTTTTTATAGCCCTTCGTGCAGTTTCGTTTAAGCCAATTGCCCAGTCGCTATGTTTTAACGGAGCAGCGATAGGAATAATCGACTCTACTAATTCGGGATACATCACAGCCCATTCCAGGACCTGCATACCGCCTAAAGAACCTCCGGCTACTGTAACAAGTTTATTTACCCCCAGATATTTAATCAGTTCACGCTGCAGTTTTACCATATCGCGGACTGTAATTACAGGGAAACTGCTTTGGAAAGGTTCACCGGTTTCAGGATTTCTGCTTGATGGGCCGGTAGTCCCATAGCAGCTTCCGAGTATATTTGAACATATTACAAAGTACTTATTTGTATCAAATGCTTTTTCAGGTCCAATCAGTGCGTCCCACCAGCCTGCTTTTCCGTAATTCATTTTTGAATATCTGGTAAGGCAATCGATTTCGCTATATGGGTCGCTTTCTATTTGTGTAAGAATTCCTGCAGCATGAGAATTTCCTGTAAGAGCATGACATATCAGGATGGCATTAGTTCCATCCTGGTTTAATTCGCCATATGTCTGGTAGGCAACTCTGACAGGGGAGAGAGTCTCCCCTGATTCGAGTCTGAGCTTTTCACCATAACTAAATAGTGTTACGAATTCAGTTACAGGATCTATTGTGTTACTATTTAAAAAAGCTTTTGCTGTATTCATCTGTTTATCTTTTATTTTTTTATTTTAATAAAACAAGCGGCAAAATTCATTTATACTTCTATTGCAATATGTTTTAAGGTTTATGCTTTTACGGCTTCGACAGCAGCATTCAGAGCATGGTCAAAGTCTTCAATTATATCATCAATATGTTCAAGTCCAACTGAAACTCTAATCATATCGGTAGTTACACCGGCCTCTGCCTGTTCTTTTTCCGATAACTGCTGATGAGTAGTTGATGAGGGGTGAATGACAAGAGTTTTTGCATCTCCGACATTAGCCAGAAGGCTTGAGAGTTCAACGTTATTTACAAATGATTTTCCGGCCTCAAGTCCGCCTTTTACTCCGAAGGCGAGCATTGATCCAAACAATCCGTTGCGCAGATATTTCTTTGCATTTTCATGATATGGATGACTTTCAAGACCAGGGTAAAGGACCCATTCAACGCGGCTGTCATTTTCGAGCCACTTAGCAAGTTTAAGTGCATTTTCAGAATGGCGGTCAATTCTTAGTGAGAGAGTTTCAAGTCCCTGAAGCAGAAGGAATGAGTTAAAAGGACTTATGCATGGGCCCAAATCCCTCAGGTTTTCTACTCTTGCTCTGATAATAAAGGCGATGTTGCCGAAAGGTGAGTTCTTTCCGAAGACCTCGGCAAATTTTAATCCATGATAGCCAGGGCTTGGTTCAGTAAAGACAGGGAAGTTACCGTTAGCCCAGTCGAATTTTCCTGAGTCAACTATAACCCCTCCGATAGAAGTTCCATGTCCGCCGATCCATTTTGTAGCTGACTCAATGACAATATCTGCGCCGTGGTCGATAGGTCTTGAAAGATAACCAGCCGCGCCGAAAGTGTTATCGACTATCAGAGGAATCCCATGTTTATGAGCCACAGCTGCAATTGATTCGAGGTCCGGGATATTAAGTTTTGGATTTCCAATTGTCTCAAGGTAAAGAGCTTTTGTTTTGTTATCAATTAACTTTTCAAATTCCTCCGGAGTATCGCTGTCGACAAATTTCACGTCAATGCCGAGTCTTGGGAGGGTTACCTTAAACAAGTTATAAGTCCCGCCATAAAGCAGAGTAGTTGAGACAATATTTTCACCTGCCTGAGCAATTGTTGCAATCGTAAGAGTGGCAGCTGACTGGCCTGATGCAACAGCAAGAGCAGCGGCTCCGCCTTCTAGCGCAGCTACTCTTTTTTCGAAGACATCTGTAGTAGGGTTCATAATGCGTGTATAAATATTGCCGAATTTATTCAGTGCAAATAAATCAGCAGCATGGTCAGCATTGTCGAAATTATATGAAGAAGTCTGATAAATAGGAACTGCTCTTGATTTTGTAACTGGGTCTGGTTCCTGTCCTGCGTGCAGCTGTAATGTTTCAAATCTGAAATTTCTTTTCTTTCCATTCGTACTCATAATTTTAGCTCCCTTTCAGTGTATAAGTTTTTAGTTGTTTTTTAATTTTGAATTGTCGCTTATAGATATTATACCGGCAGATGAAGAGGAGCAAAAAAAAACCTCTTCGGGAAAGTACATTGAAGAGGTTTTATAATAAAACGTGTCTTCTCTCATCTTTCCCACAGCATATTAAATTATGCCGGGGCAGGATTTAGCACCTGTCTCCCGGTAAAAACCGGAACGGTTGCTAAGGTGTCAACGGGCCTGATCCCTCGACCTTTCTCTATAAGAGATGTTATAAATATTTAAGAACGATAATAGATAAAAATTATAATAAAAAAGCCCTTCGTGATTTCTCAGGAAGGGCTTAAACAAACTTTATATATAAAAGTTAATCCCTTCCATAGCTATGCATACGCATATTCCACATGCACATAATTGGCTCACAGGTGATATTTAGTATTAATGTTTTCATATTACTCGCAAGATAAAATAATTAATCCAGCTTGTCAAGATAAACTTTTTATTTGTTATCTTTTTTTGGAGAATAAAGTTTTGCGGCTTTTTCAGCCGAAGTTACAATACCTTTAATTAAGGCTGAACTAAAGCCATTATGTTCCATCTGGTTAAGTCCGGAGATAGTGCAGCCCATTGGGGTAGTAACCTTATCTACTTCTTTTTCAGGATGATTCTCAGCGCTGACAAGCAGGGAAGCGGCGCCCTTAGCTGTCTGTGCAGCCATAAGCAATGCATCCTCAGCATGGAAGCCAATTTCAATTCCGCCCTGTGAAGCAGCTCTGATTGCACGCAAAAAGAATGCAATACCGCAGGCGCAGAGAGCAGTGGCCGGAACCATAAGGGATTCTTCTATTACGAGAGTTTTGCCAACAGAATCAAAAATTTTCTTTGCAATTGCAACTACTTCATCGTGCACATCGCCGGAGGCTGAAAGGCAGGTCATTGACTCTCCGATAGCAATAGCCGTATTAGGCATAGCGCGGACAACAGGAACATTTTTAGCCAGTTTGCTTTTTATCTGGTCAATTGTAGCTCCAGAGACGACAGAAATAATTATGTGTCTTTTTTCATCGATTTCATCTTTTATCTCATCCAGAAGCTGATCGAGTTGTTGGGGCAGGACAGCGATAATAATAATATCAGCAAGCTGCACAGCCAGGCGGTTATTTGAACCGATATTAAATCCTTTATTCAAAAAACCGGAAAGGAGTTCAATTCTTCTGCGTGTTACCGTTATTTCCTCAGCCTTAAAAGTATTAGACCTGGTAAGTCCATCTGCTATAGACAATCCGATATTTCCACCGCCGAGAATTGCAATTTTATTATTAACTTCTGTCATCAGCCTTCTGTTAAGTAGTTTTTATACAAAAAAAAACCTGAACGAAATCTAAACACAAACTTATTAATTACAAAGTAAATAAGTAATCTCTAAGTACCGCATAATCTTTTGATAATTTAACCGAACGTTTAGTCTTTGAAAGGCAATCCTTAAGCAAATCCGGTATTTTTATCCTCATATCAAGGATGTTTTCAATGGTATCAATAAACTTTGCCGGATGTGCTGTTTCAAGAATCACCGAATTATAATAATTAAAATCGTCGTTTGCAAATCTTTTTAAAGCCAAATAACCAACAGCGCCATGAGGGTCGATTAGATAATCGAAGCGATCGTAAATTTCTTTAATTCCATTTTTTGTTTCTTCATCAGTAAATGAGGCTCCAAAGATACAATTTTTTATGGAATTATAATCATTTTTATAAATTGAGATTATTCTGTCGAAATTACTCGGATTTCCTACGTCCATTGCGTTAGAAATTGTTTGTACAGAAGGTCTTGGCGAAAAAACACCTGTTTCCAGGTATTTAGGTACAATATCGTTAACATTCGTTGCCGCAATGAACCTGCTGACCGGCAGACCCATTTCCTTTGCAATAAGTCCTGCAGTCAGATTGCCAAAGTTACCACTTGGGACTGAAACAATAAAGGGGAGGTCCTTTTCTTCTGACCTGGCAAATGCATTAAAATAATAAAACGATTGCGGCAGAAGTCTCCCGATATTTATTGAATTTGCAGAGCTTAGCTGCAGTTTTTTATTCAGGTGGCTGTCTGCAAATGCCTGCTTTACAAGCCGCTGGCAGTCATCAAATGTTCCATCTATTTCAAGTGCAGTAATATTATTATCAAGTGTAGTAAGCTGTTTTTCCTGAATTTCACTGACCTTGCCAGATGGATATAACAGTACAACATTAATACCTTCAACATTATAGAATCCGTTAGCCACGGCGCTGCCGGTATCTCCTGAAGTGGCAACGAGTATTGTAATTTTCCGGTTTTCATCCTTAAGAAAATAAGAGAGTACTTTTGCCATAAAACGAGCGCCGAAATCCTTAAAGGCCAGTGTAGGTCCATGGAACAGTTCCAGAACAGCCAGTCCTTTAGATAATTTTTTTAATGGTGCATCAAAAGTTATAGCCGATCTTATGATATTTTCAATATCATTTTCAGGTATTTCATCGTTTAAGAAAAGTCTTGTTACCTCAAAAGCTATCTGCTGAAGATCCAGATCGCCGATTTTCCTGAGGAAGCTTTTTTCAAAAACCGGAATTTCAGCCGGGACAAAAAGTCCACCATCGGGGGCGATGCCCTTTTCAACTGCCTCTCTGAAAGTTACTACATTTCTACTATCGCGTGTACTGTAAAGTTTCATATTTTCAAAATAATTATTAGTTAAACTGCTTTTTAGAAAATTTTCACTAAATCTGCCACCACGGATGAGTGGCAAATAATCATAGAAATCAGGCAATTATAAAGTAATGACTATAAAATTACCGGGCCTGATTTATTTACCTTTGAGATATAGACCTGGCAGGGAAGTTTTATTACTTTTAGCACCGATGCCATTTGTTTTCCTATCTCTTCAGCTTTTTGTGCTGAATCTGACAGTGCAAATAGTGATGGTCCTGAGCCGGATATATTACATCCCAAAGCTCCGCCGGATAAAGCCGCGGCTTTCATTTCCTCATAGCCGGGAATGAGAACAGATCTTACGGGTTCAATAATAACATCCTTAAGAGATCTTCCTATTAATGCGTAATCACTTTTTATTAAACCTGCAACAAGTCCTGCTGTATTACCCCAGTGAGTTATGGCATCCTTAAGCGGCACTTCCTTAGGAAGAATTTTTCTTGCTTCGCTTGTCTTTATTTCAATTTCTGGGTGAATAACTGTACAGTAAAGGTTTTCCGGTACAGGAATTTCAATTATATCAATCGGATTATAATCTCTTATGAGTATAAATCCGCCCCAGAGGCAGGGAGCGACATTATCGGCATGGATTGCTCCGCTTGCGATCTTCTCGCCTTCAAGTGCAAAAGGGAGAAGTTCCTTTTTCGTCAATCCTGCCCCAAGAAGCTCATTTAATGCAAAAGCAGAAGCTACAGCGCTTGCAGCGCTTGAGCCAAGTCCGCTTCCCAAAGGCATTTTCTTGTGAATTTCAATTTCGATGCCGCAGCCGACATTCAAGTGCTTAAGCAGTGAAATTACCGGCATGCCGGCTGTATTCTTTGATGCTTCAAGCGGAAGTTTTCCGCCGTCACCTGTTATCTTTGTAATTACAACACCAGGCGACTCTTTTAATCTTAAGACCACCTCATCACCGGGCTTATCGATTGCGAAGCCCATTACATCAAATCCGCATGCTACGTTTGAAACTGATGCAGGTGCAAAAACTCTGATCTCTTTTTCCATAAGAAAAACCGTAAAATTTGTTATTAAGTTAAGTAGTATGCGATCCTTATAATATCAGCAAAAACACCTGCAGCCGTAACGGCAGCTCCGGCCCCGGGGCCTTTAATAACCATCGGGTGGTTTTTGTACCTCATTGAAGTAAATGAAAGTATATTATCGCTGCCGGAAAGGTTATAGAACGGATGATCAGGGGCCACTTCCTGAAGTGAAATGCATGCCTGAGCATTTTCATACTTTGCGATATATCTTAGAACACAGCCATTCTTTGCAGCATTTTTTTTCTTTTCTTCATAGAAGCCGTCATAGTCTTTCAGCTTAAGTAAGAACTCATCAATAGATTTTATTCCTCTTAATTCCTCAGGCACCAGATTTTCGACTTCAATGTCAGAGAGTTCGAGTTTTGATCCGGCGACCCTTGAGAGGATCAGGATCTTTCTAGCCACATCAAGTCCGTTCAGGTCTTCTCTTGGATCAGGTTCTGTGTATCCATTCTTTTTTGCTTCAACTACTACCTGGCTGAAAGTTTTATCAGCGCTGAAGGTATTAAAAATATAACTTAAGGTTCCAGAAAGTACTCCCTCAATTTTAAGAATTTTATCTCCGCTTGCCATAAGGTCATTCAGAGTACCTATGACGGGCAAGCCTGCTCCAACGTTAGTTTCATAAAGGAACTTCACGTTATTATTCTGTGCAGCATGTTTAAGTTTATCGAAGTATTCATACTGTCTTGAGTTTGCTTTTTTGTTAGGAGTTACAATTGAAATACTTGAGTTAAGAATATCGAGGTATTTGGATACAATCTCTTCACTTGATGTACAGTCAATAAACAAGCTGTTCTGAAGATTTAATGATTCCATCTTTTCGATATACTTCTCCAGGTCCATTTTGTCCTCAGAATTCTCAAGCTGTTCACGCCAATCAGAGAAGGAGATGCCATTAGGGTCAAAAAGCATTTTCCTTGTATTTGCAAGAGCGACTACTCTTACATCAAAGAAATGCTCCTGTGCAAGGTACTGGCTTTGCTGTTTTACCTGTTCAATTAGCTCACGCCCGATTAAACCTGTTCCGACCATAAAGAGGTTTATAGTTGTCAGATCAGACAGGAAGAATATATCATGAAGAGCGTTGAGTGCTTTTGATTCGTCCTCTTTAGCAATAACGGCTGAAATATTAAGTTCAGATGAGCCCTGGGCAATTGCAACGACATTAACGCCATTTTTTCCCAGTGCCTGGAAAACTTTTCCTGCAATACCCGGAGTATTTCGCATATTCTCTCCTACGACTGCAATAATTGAGAGGTCAGTTTCAATTACAATTTCACTAACAAGTTTATCCCGGATCTCAAATTTAAGTTCTTTTTCAATAATTTCCTTTGCCTTTGCTGCAAACTTAGGCAGAAGTGCAAGGCACAGAGAATGTTCTGAAGAAGCCATTGTAATAAGGAAAACGCTGATATTGCGGTTTGCCAGAGCTCCAAAAATTCTATTAGCAACGCCCGGGACGCCTACCATTCCGCTGCCCTGGACTCTTATTAAAGCAATGTTATCAATTGAAGAAATACCTTTAATAGAAAAGTTATGAGAGCCGTTCTTTTTTCCAATAACAGTCCCTGCAAATTCAGGATTAAAAGTGTTTTTAATTCTAATTGGAATTTTTTTATTTAATGCCGGCTGCATTGTAGGCGGATGAATAACTTTGGCACCGAAGTGAGACATTTCCATTGCTTCCTCATATGTCATGGATTTCAGAGCAAAAGCTCTTTTTACTTTTCTTGGATCAGCCGTCATTACTCCATCTACATCCGTCCATATTTCAATTTCCTCAGCTTCAAGGGCAGCGCCGAAAATTGCAGCAGTATAATCTGATCCGCCCCTGCCTATAGTAATAGTTTCATTTTTTGCAGTTGAAGCAATAAACCCGGTTATTATCTGCGGCTTTTTATGTTCATTAAAATATCTTATAATATTTTCATTTGTCAGCTCAAAGTTTACTTTCCCATAACCATAGGTGTCGTCAGTTTTAATTACTGTTCTGCTG
>JBLNEL010000131.1:0-21133 GCA_050262615.1 Bacillota bacterium | reverse complement strand
TGTCTATTTTTTTAGCAGCTACTTTCTTTTCTATTGACATGAAAAGCTTTGAATATATACTATATATTAAATGCTAATTAACCATCCACAAATATACATTCAGAGGAATTATGCGAAAGATCTATATATTAGCCGTAGTATTGATAACAATTCTTTTTATTACACCGCAGAGATCTTACAGCCAGTTCAGATTAAAGATGGGACCTTTTGGCGGAGCGAACTTCAATATTGTAACAGGCGCTGATGAGTCTAAAACCCCGACGGGGTTTGGTATCTTAGGCGGCTTGCAGTTCGATATGAATTTTTCTCCTGAAATTGGGCTTATTACTAATATATCATATGATAACAAGACAGCTTCCAATTCTACAGACCAACGAACTGAAGACGGCACTCCATACACATTAGACCGCACATTGAAAGTAGCTTATTTAACTATCGAACCTTTATTTAAACTTTCAGTTCCGGGCATCGGTTTCTATTTTGCAGCCGGACCCTCTTTCGGGTTTAATGTAAAAAATACGGCTGAAGCTACTATCAAGTCTCCAGGCAATGATGTGCAATTCGAGAATGGAAAAACTTCAGCATCGGCAGAATTCCCGGATGTAAACACGCGTATTGAAGTTAAACTAGGAATGGGAGTAAATATCTTTCTAGGCGGCGGCGTATATCTGGCACCACAGATATATTCTGGCTATCCAATCACAGCTATCCAGAAAGACCAGTCGGAAAGAATAATAAGCGTTCAGGGAATGCTGGCAATCAAATTTTCATTACTCTGAAAACCAGTTTGTGCTGCTCCTGAAAAAAAAGCATAATATAAATCTTGCTGAATTCCTGATAAATCAGAAAAACAGTAGGGATTTTTCAGTTATGTAAATTTTCAAAAAATAAATTATTTAAGTAATATTGCTGAAGCAAATATAAGGAACAGCCTAAAATGAAAATCTCAGATATTCCATTTGGAATTACAGACTGGTCAGAAATAGAGAGAACCGAACATAAAGGAGAAAACGGAACTGCTTACTGGCATACTCAGCAGTTCGGCAGCATACGCGTCCGTATGGTCGAATACTCACCGGGTTATCTTGCCGATCACTGGTGTTCAAAAGGGCACATACTGTTTTGCCTCGATGGTGAACTAACAACCGAGCTTTCGGACGGAAGAAAGTTTACTCTTACACCAGGAATGGGCTATCAGGTTGCAGATAATGCCGAGGCTCACAGGTCTTATACTCACATTGGAGCTAAACTGTTTATAGTAGATTAATTCTCGTATTGAATTATCTACTGCAATAATGTATTAAAAAATGCTTCTGATATTATTTCAGAAGCATTAGTTTCTTTGAGTCTCTGTAATTTCCTGCCTGAATAGTATATAGGTATATTCCGCTTGGAAGAGCAGAAGCATTAAACTTAACTGAATACCGGCCAGATGTTTTGAATTCGTTTACTATAGTTGTTATCTCTTTTCCAAGCATATCATACAAAGTTATTTTAACATTCAAAGCTTCTGCAATTGAATAACTGATTGTTGTGCCTGAGTTAAATGGATTCGGATAGCAATCTTCCAGGTAAGTTAAATAAGGCTCTGATATTTTATTACCGGGCTCAATGCTTAAAATGTTATTCTGAGCATAATTATAAATGAACAGTGCTGCAGATTTAGTGATATTTGTCAGGTAATCATAATTAAGTGTAGACCATATATCAGTCAGTTTATGATAATTAGGGTTAACTCCGGAATTAGGTTTAGCATCGAGTAAACTAAACAATGGTTTATTTAAATTAATAAATCCGCCCAGGTTGCCAGAGTGAACATTTGGCCAGCTAACTGTCTTAATAGGTATATTTGCATTCTCAATCATTGCACTAAACTGTTTGTAAAGGCCTAAAACTGCTTCACCCGGATAAAAAGCGCATGTGAAGGTTGAAGGATTAAGATGATCATAACCTACCATATCAAAATCAAATGCCAGGAGAAAAGTATCAGTCGCACCAAGAAGCTTATCTGAGAGATATTTACTTCCGTATAAAAATATATCTTCATCAGGAATCGCAGCAAGTTTAATTGAAACAGGAAGAGGTTGTTTTTGAAATACCCTGAAGATTTCAAGAGCAGCTGCAACGCCTGAAGCATCATCATCAGCTCCCGGGGCTGAGAGCCATTGCTGATCGCTATTAGTTCCGTATAACCCACAATCTGAATGACAGGTAAGTAATATATACTTCTCAGGGTATTTGGTTCCCCTTATATTTCCAATCACATTAAACAACAATGGCTCAGTGTTATCTTTCCATGTTAGGCCTGCATCATATGATCTTTTAGCTGAATACTCAAGACCTGATAAAATTCCATTTTTATCATCAAGAAAAATATAGTCACGTACTAATCTGGGAGTATCAATTATTGAGGCCATTGTCCATTTCTCTCCACCCTTCTGAGAGCGGTAAATATAATTGTTCTCACAGAGGATCCAGCCATTCAGGGAATCAGAAAAGAATACTTTTTTTGCCGAATTTGCTGAATCTGCAAAGGAACTTATTGTCCAGGACAGGCCCGAAGTATTTGAATAGCAGATTTTACCTTTTGATGAAGCAATCCATAAATGTTTCGGATCTGTTGAGAAAACGGATTTAAGAGGCTCGTTTACATTAAGTGAAAAATATTTCCAATTAAGTCCTTTATCTGTACTCTCATAAGCAACTCCATTTAAGGCTGAGTTATTTCCAATTAAGACAGCATGGTTGTCATCCAGAAAACATCCTGCTGAGAGTTGTACTGAAGGATCAATTGTAATTTTACTCCAGTTAACCCCATAGTCATTACTTCTGTAAATTACGCCTGATTTTCCAACAGCAATCATTACTGCTGAAGGAGAAGTAAAGAAATAAATAACAGAGTCAACTAAAGCTCTTTTTCTTATCCATGATATGCCTCCATCGGTTGTCAGGGCGAACATACCTGAGCTGCCCATAGCAATAACAGTATTTTGGTCTAAAGCTCTGATCCAGTCAAGACGGTCTGTCCGGGGCATTGAGGATTTAAGGGAAGAAATAAGAGTCGGGGTATTATCTTTCGAGCAGAAGATTTCACCCCAGTCAGTACAAAACCATAGTGGAAGCAATGTCTTAGGAGTTGAAGTGATTCCGGTAAAATCAGGTGCTACGGGCAAATAATCAGGGCCCGGGCGTTTATAGTCGCCATGGAAATACTGAATTTCAGCCCCGGCTCCCATTGAGCGCAATTTATCGAAAATATATTTTGAAGCCAGTCTGTTGCCTGTAGTCAGCGCTGCTCTGGTTTTTATTGTATCCATCTTACCATTAAGCTTAACGGGAAGGTTACCTGTAAGTTCTTTTACGCATTGAATGAGAGAATCTTTTGAAATTATGTTTACCGGCCCGGTCTGGGCAAAAAGCAAACATGAATAAGACAAGAGGCATAATAATAAAGATAATTTAACAGGTGGTTTCATATATATTTCCTTAGGAGTTTACAAAATCAGAATGTTCCTACGAAAAGCCTAAACCCAATGGAAAATAAATAGAATTATTATTAATGAAAAGAAATATTTTTATCTGCTCAGGGATTGAAAGTTTCAGGGAAGTTATGCTTCAGGGAATTTGTGATAACCTTTGTGCTTAAAGAATAAGGATGTTTCTAAATACAGAAAATATTATTTTGTACTACTTATTCATTTTTATTCAATACAGAGGGAGCCGTCATATGTTTCACACCCTTCAAAAACAATTAAAGAAGCCCTCGGGACTCTTAGGTATTATTGTTGCAAAGATGATGGAAAGACGCAACAGGAAGTATTATTATAAAGTCATTCAAGAGATGGAAATTAGAAATGGCGATAAGATACTCGAAATAGGTTATGGTCCCGGAGACGGCATTGAGCTATTTGCACGGAATTATGATTGTCAGATCACCGGCATTGACTTTTCAGAACTGATGTATAAGAAAGCATCAGAGCGGAACAAGAAATATATAGACAGCGGAAAAGTTCATCTGAAGTATGGCGATCTGCTGAATGCTGATCTGGGAATTGAAAAGTTTGATAAGGTTGTATGTCTTAATGTAGTTTATTTCTGGAATGATTTGAATGAAGCATTTAAGAAGATTATTTCACTTCTGAATGACGGAGGCATGTACTTTATTTATATGGCCAGTGCTGAACAATTAACCCAGCTCGGAGCAGATAAAGAATTTGCCAGGTATTCGATTGACCAGGTTGAAAGTGCGTTAAAGCAAACAGGATTCAATAGCATCGAATATAAAAATGAGGGTGGATTTTATATAAAAGCCAGAAAGCACTAAGTTAAATTAAACTCTGCTTTTTAACAGAAGGTATAAACATTTTTTGGGGGAGACTTAAAGTAATAATACTATCCTGAAATAATATTATCCGGAAATAATATTATCCGGAAATAATATTATTTCAGTTCTGCTTTATATTATTAATCATTTGTTTCAACTGTGCTATAAATTGTTTCAGCAGTTTTTTTTCTGTTTGTAAGCCATCTTCTTACTGGTATATCATATAACTTTAAGCTGCCATAAGCAATAGCTATTGCTAAGAGCAATACAAGTAATCCAACCGGCCAGGCGTGACTTAATGGGATCTTATTATCAATTGCCCATGATGTAAAAATATATATCAGAGGATAGTGAGTAATATAGACCGGATAAGATATATTGCCGAGGAACCTGCAGACTTTTGATATATATTTCCCTTTTATTTCTCCGCTTGCGCCCATATAGACAATCAAAGGGAAAAGGAAAATAATTGATAATGAATCATAAAGTCCATTCATCCACAAATTTTCACTGCCGCCTACTCTTGGGAAAGAAAGGGCAATAATAATCATCAGGCTGCACCAAATAAATGCATTTTTAATTTGTCCCGGCTTAAAAATTCTGGAAAGCAATAGTCCTGCAAAAAACGGATAAAGCAAACGTGTAAGGCCAATTCTGAATTGTGCGGGTTCTATTGACCATCCACCAACAACATCGCCATTTGGGCTGGTCACAGCCAGGTGTATTAAAGCGCATCCGGCCAAAAATACCAAAACAGAAAGTACCCTGTTTGAAAATTTTCTGATAAAAAGAGCATACAAAAGATTTGCTATATATTCAAAAAAAAGTGTCCATGCTGGTCCATTAAGAGGATGCATTTCTCCCCAGCCTCTTATGTCCATTGATAAAGGTACCGGCAGCAATGTAAATCCAATAAGCATGACCAATAACATTTTCCAGAAGGGAACATTAATGAGCTGGGGAAACAGAATGGGAGATGCACTGAAGTAAAATCCTATAGCACCAATAATCATTCCCAGCACAATCATTGGATGAAGCCTTATTAGTCTTCTCTTAAAAAAATCGCCTAATGTCAATTTCCCCCAGCGGTCATCATAGGCATATCCAATTACAAAGCCGGATAAGACAAAGAAAAAATCAACGGCAAGATATCCGTGGTTAATTATTTGCTGTAGATGATTACCTCCTGAGAATGCTTCAAAAAGATGAAAGATCACAACAAAAATAGCGGCAACACCGCGCAATCCGTCGAGAATTTCGTAATGGTTTTTAGAATCTGAAAAAGCAGAATCTTGTATATTCAGTGAATTCATTAGTCTTTAAAGTTATTTTAAGGAAGCGTTAATTAAGGCCAAAAGAATTTAGTAATTTGCTTCCCAAAGATAACAGAAAAACTGAGATATAACACAGGACTTCTCTGCTAAAATCAAATTTGAAATAAATAAATAAGCTGCTTCAAATTAAATCAGCACATCAAAAAAATAAGCTATTTCAGCATCACCATTTTTCTTACAGCGTCAAAATTCTTCGCATGCATACAGTATATATACACACCGCTTGGTACCCTGCTGCCTGAACTGTTTGTACCATCCCATCTGACAGAATGTCTTCCTGCAGTATATGTTTTCCTGATAAGTGTTGTTACTTCTCTTCCGATATTATCAAAAATCCTGATCTCAACTTCTCCTGATTCAGGCACTTCGAAATTGATTGTCGTTGATGGATTGAAAGGATTCGGGAAGTTCTGACCAATTTTATACTCAGCAGGAATGAACTGTTCTTTTTCTGTATTGACTACTTTTGTCGTCACAATTACTGTAACATTAACAACAGCATTGCCGCCATTACTGGCGATATTAAGTTTTCCGTTATAAGTCCCTTCATTTATCCCCTGCGCATTAAATGAAACATTTATAGTTGCAGATGTGCCGGGAGCAATTACACCAGCAAGAGGGTCGGCACTTAGCGGGGGCTGTATGTTCCCTCCTTTTGTACCATACAACCTGATCAGCCATGCACCATTTGGTATGTTTGCGTTTTTAAGACTTACCCACTGATTACTTTCCGGATTCCAGTAGTAGGCTTTTCCAGGCCTGCTGCCATTTTGATCGAAAGCTGCCGGATAAGGAACAGTGCCTATCGAACCTATTGTGACAGCATATTCTTTTCCTGCTCCAAGTTTTACCGGCTGTGGGAGCTTATAGTCAAACCATGTGCCCTCTTTTGAAACAGGAGCTGTAAGATTATTTTCAAATATTGGAGTGCCCAATTGTCCGTTGACTATTTCAGCTATAGAAAAATAAACTGAATTACCGGCAGCATTTTCAGTCCTCATATAAAACCAGACATTCTCAAAATTGAAATCCTGGTCCGGATTAAATACATTCATCCAGTAAAAGTCATTTGAAGAGCCAAAGAAATTATCAGGTAAATTATTGCCGTCATCATTATAAAGTGAATCCTGTGCCTTTACTGAAGATGACTTAATTAAGGCTTTATCAGACCGGGTATTCATTGAGGGAGTAATTGAATATTTGAGATCAGCATTTCCTTTATTTTCTATAACCAACGGGACTGCAGCGGTTTGCTCCGGTGCAACGTTAATTTCAATCTGGTTTGCCTTTAGTGCCAGAACTGCAGTACCTGCTGTGCCTGATGAGTACTTTGCAACAAATGCACCTCTGCCGTGAGTGCCTGCAAGTACAGTCCCATCGGATTTTCTGGAGGTAATATGGTTAACAACAACGTTCCCTAATTGAGCGGGTGACTGCTGTGTCCATTGTGTATTGGCTCCATTTATTTGTGTTGTCGAAAATACACCAATACTTGTTGCAAGCAGATAAATATTCCCATTTGCAGTAGGAAGGATTGTAGCAGCACGAAGTGAAGGACCGGGATTCTGAGCATTCCCCTGAAGGTTACCTGCTGCAGGCAGCAGGGTTTTGCCGCCGTCCTGCGAATAATAAAGTCCCATGATATTATAATTTGAAAGTACAACCAATATTTCATCAGCATTATCAGGATTGACTGCAATATTATGAACGTATGTCCTATCAGGTGCGCCATTTATTTCCACGACCTGCGAGCCTGCTACAGCAGTATTAGCATTTTCAAGGCGGTAAAGGTAAGGTTTTCCCAATAAGCTGCTTGCAGCATAATACAAAACATGCTGAGGATTAACAGAAAATGTCAAAGCTGTAATTGTATAGCCTACTCGGGCTGTAAGACCTGTAAGTTTTGTCCAGCCTGAGAAGCCCTGATTAAGATTTTCAGCCAGGCTGCCTAGCTGATCATTTCGCCAGAGTTCATTGCCTGAAGGGAAGAACATAATGTTTTCATCTGCCGGATCGACAGCAAAAGGAGTTATAAAAAGACGGTTTGTTGCGCCGCTTGGGTCAATTCTGCTTATACCTGCAAGATCGGAAGGTTTTCCTTCCTGATCATAGCGTTTCCTGTCGATTTGACCGTTCTGCAGAGAAACATATGCGAAATCACGTCCGAAATATGCACAGCCGCCGTCTCCGCCGCCAACAGAAGTAGAACTGCTGGGGCCGGTGTTGCTCCATGAAAAAAACGGTGTTCCGTTATCCTGCGTACCGCCCATTATTCTGCTGTCATTTGCAATATCCGGCATAGCTACCATATAGAATTGAGTAACATTATAGCCGTGATTTTTTTTCTCCCATGGGATAAATGTCAGATAAGACTGGTCACTTATATCAGGGCAATAGCTTACACCGCCATCTGTTCCGCACCACATCTTTTTCGGATCTTTTGGATCGAAGGACATAACGTGAACATCAGGGTGTAAATTAGGATAGAACCATGGGGCAGTATTGTGGTAGCCGCCGATCCAGCATAATCTGCTGTCGATAGGTTTTGTGGCAAATCCGTCAAATGAGCGGAAAAGGCTTGAACTTCCAATAAGCACCAGGTTCTCGTCATCGGGCTTTACAGCAACTACCATGGCATAGGAAAAGTAAGTATGTACATAATCTTCATAATTGAAATTAAAATCAGGCAGGTTAGCCGAGCGGTTCTCTGCAGCAGCGTTTGCGAGGTTTAATTTAAAGAAATAGTTAACCTCTCTCATACCAAAATTTCCCTGAACAGTTTCACCGGTATTTGTAAGTATATAGGCTGTATTTTGATTTGAAGGTGCAATTGCGACAGTACTTCTTCTGCTTTCTGATGGAAATCCCTGTGGCGTAATGTTTGTCCATGTTGCTCCATCATCAAATGATCTGTAGATGCCCGGAGATTGTTTGGAATTTGCTCCTGTTGCAGGAGATGATATAACTGCCAGGAGTGTTCCGTTTTTCGAAATATCTATATCGCTGTAAACATGTTCTCCATTGCTGCCTAAGACAATGGAAAACGATTCGCCGCCATTAGTCGAACGGAAAATCCCATTTCCATTTGCAGCTATAAATACACTGCCTGTTGCAGGGTTTACTATAACTTTGCTGGCATAATCAAAACTGCTTTCCCATGATGAAGGATCCTGGCTGATTGTAGAAGGGAGTATATTCCATGTTTCACCGTTATCTGTCGACTTATAAACCCCGTCACCGGTAAATATAGCCGTGTGTCCCTGATCGGCTGCAGAATTATTAGTGTATTCTCCTGTGGTATAATACCAGTTATTTGTAAAGCCCGGGCGCGGATCCTGAGCAACAGATGTAACGCTTAGTACCTGTGAAGTAGTGTTCTTTAAAGACCAGTTATTGCCATTATCAGCTGACTTCCAGATGCCGCCTGAAATCCCCCCGGCTATTATAACAGAAGAATTTGCAACATCGACTGCCAGGGCTCGAGTGCGGCCGCCTACTTCAGTCGGACCGGCTTCCTGCCATGTAAAATCCTGCGGAGAGTTTTTCCCTGATAATTTATTCAGCCTTGCAAGATTATTTGCAAACTCTATTTCCCTTCTGCGTATACCCGAAGGTATTCTGCCGGTTTTTGGGTCCTGCAGCATATTAAGAAAATACTCATATCGCCCTATATCTGTAAGGAGTTCTTCACTTTCTTTCTCCTTAATAACATTTTCTTCTTTACTAATTATTGGATATGAAATAAAAATGTAGACTAATGCGCCTGCAAGCACAACAAACAATAATGCAGAGCTAAAAACGTATGGCTTTCTCATTCCTCACTCCTCACAATAAGATATTGTTATATGAAAGGGATGCAGGAATGATGATCTTCGTATTAGTTTGACCGGCAAACCATTTCCCTTTCAATGGCTGCCGGCGACGCTATCTGAGGTAATATTTAACTACCCGATAAATATTAACCGGCTAGCAAAAATATAAGGTGAATTAAAAAGATGAACAGAAAGGAACATTACAATTTCCATTATAGATATATATGAAGAGCAGCTTAATCAACAGATTAATCTGTGACCTTTGATTGGAAAATTCAGTTAAAAGGAAAGTTCCATCTGAAGAGTTAGTAGCGAATCTTCTCAAAACCCTTTCCGAACACACCCATTACACTGGCCATAGAGATAAATGCATCCTCATCAAGCTCTTTGATCATTCTGAGTATCAGGCTCAGTTCGTTCTTCTTTGCAACAACCATCAGTACTTCCTTATCCTCGTTTGTATACCAGCCTTTGCCTTTAAGGAAAGTGATCCCGCGGTGCAGTTCATTGCCTATTCTTTCTGCAATCTGTTCATTGTTGTTGGAGAAAATAAATACCTGGATCGACTGTTTTGAGCCTTCAAGTATCATGTCGACTGCATAGGAGGATACTGCCATTGTTACATAACCGTAAACTATTTTTTCAAGAGATCCGAAAACAAGATAAGATGAAGAGATAATAAGCACATCGACCATGAGAATTATTCTGCCGGGACTTATATTGCGGTATTTTGTAATTATCATAGCTATTATATCCGTGCCGCCTGTACTTCCTCCCTGAGTAAAGACAATTCCAACACCTACGCCGAAGAGCATGCCTCCTATAATAGCGGCCATGAAGGCATCTTTTACTATTGGGCCTTTTATCATCATTTCCAATATAGAGTAGAATAAAGATAAAACTCCCACAGCATAGATGGTCTTGATTCCAAAGCCTGCACCGAGTGTTTTAACTGCAAGCAGAAGTAAAACTATATTTACAAGAAAGAAAGTCACACCAACCGGAAATCCAGTCAAAAAGTATAACAATGTCCCAATACCGCTGGCGCCGCCGCCAATGATCTTTGCCGGAATCAGAAAAGCCGTTAATCCGATAGCATTTACAAAAAGTCCGAAAGTTATAATAAAGTATGTCTTCAGGAATTCAAATCTATTACTTTTCATTTATTTACGCCTGTTATCTCACTTAATTCAAAAACCATAAAATAAAGATTCTGTATAATTACAAACAAATACCAGAATTATGAAATTAAGATATCAAACATACAAATCAGTAAAACCTGATACAAACCAAAAACCTGAGCCAGGAAAAAAATATTCCTGAAAAATAATTGTTTGCAGCATCCAGCGATGAAGAATTTTAAGATGGAAAGGGTACAGTCAAAAACATTGAATGCATTACTGGAAAAGAATTGCTTAGAGGGTAAAATCGGCTTAAGAAGAGTAAAAACTGATATGGAATTAACTGGGAACCGGAAAAAAGAGGTCCGGTTCCCAGTTATGAATTTTGCTCAAAACTAATGTTTATTAAAATTTACTTCAACAACATCAGTTTCTTTGAATCTCTGAACTGACCTGCCTGAATAGTATATATGTATACTCCGCTTGGCAGGGAGGAGGCATCAAATTCAAGCGTGTAAGTGCCGGCCGGTTTAATTTCATTTACCAGGCTTTTAATTTCTTTTCCCAGAACATCGCTGATTATAAGCTTAACATGCCGTGTCTCAGGTAAGGAAAAGCTGATCCTTGTTGACGGGTTAAACGGATTAGGATAGTTCTGCATTAATGAATACTGAACGGGTCTCTGAGCTATAGCGTTATCTTCAACCGGTGTAACTGTCCTTATCTGCATATTGTCAAAATAGACAACACCTACCTGGTTTCCGCCGGCGTTCTGACGTAAGACCAGGCTGTGGAACTTCTTAACTCCGCTTCCGCCAATTTTTGAAAGAGGAATTTGTTTAAATCTCCAGCCTGTCCAGTTGAGAGTATCAACAATGACTGTCTGATTCTGATTGCTGTCGTCATAAAACCAGTATTCTAAGGTATTAAAACTGAAGTCGCCAAATACCCACGTGCCGAACGAAGTATTGCCGTCAGATCCGATCTGAGGCTTTAGGTCGTTGTAAACCCTGCAGAGGCCGCCTTCAGGATTTGTAAAACTATAGAATATTTTCCCGCCATTTATGCCGCCGATTATTTTCTCTGAAAGAATTGAGAATTTTGAAACCAGTGTATCAACTCCCGTAGTTGAGCCGCTGTAGGATGGATTTTTCCAATGTCCTTCTGTTTCAAAATCATCTATAATATTACCATCTGCTGCAGGTTGAGATTCTGTTCTGAAATCAATCTTTAAGGTATCAGTAAGCAAATAGCCGTTTATATCAGCAAATCCTCCTGAAAGAGTCAGTCTGTAGAGGGAATTATAATTAAGCGGATGTAAAGGCTCAAAAGAAAACAAGGTATAACTTCCTTTTTGTGTAAGCCTTACATTTGTTGGCGAAACGTTTTTACCTGTTGAGTCTGTAAACAGTACATACTTTGCATAAGCAGTTACCCTTGAGTCAAAAAGTACATTTATCTGAACAGTTGTACTTACGTTCTGCTCGTTCTTTTTAGGATATAATCGTACTATATTAAGTCTTGTTCTGTCTTTAGTAATTACGCTGAAGGTATAAGTCTGCGGAAGGGGTTTATTCCAGAAAGATCTTGCAGATGTATCTATTTTAACAGTATAAGTTGTCCCTCTTTTAAGAAGTGAATCCGGTTTAAAGGTAAGTGTCTGTCCATAGTTCGACCAGGTAAATGTTCCGCTAATAGAAGGATTAAAGGAAATAGCACTTTGAGTAGCAGTCTCATCCATTTTATGTGAGAAATTAATTAAAATAGATGCATTCAGGTTAAGGCTGTCGGTTCCTGTAGATGTATGTGATAAAACAGCTGGTATTGCATCAGGTTCATATCTTGCAGCAATGCCCCATGCAGCCGGCGTTATCTGTACTCTTCCGGTATTTCCGTCTGACCAGTCATATATAGCTTTTTCACCGTTTTTAATTCCGCCGTAATTGCCTGCGTTTTTATCACCATAAGGATCATTTACCACCACGGTATGGCCAGTTCCGTATTGACCTATAACAAGTACGATATGTGCTGCCGTCAGGCCAGTACTGCAGATAATATAAGGGAAACCGGCATTGAGTTCAGTTGCAACGTCACCCCAAGAAGGTTCGTCTTTACGGTTTGTATTAAAAATGCGGTTAATATGAAAGAAATTTATCATATTCGAATAAGGAGATCCACCGTCATTCCACATATAGCCATGAGCACCAGTTGGCCAGGTACTATAGTTCTTAAAAGTATAGCCGTCAATTGTATAAGCTTTTGACACATACTGTCCATAATTGGAAGTATGATTGTAGGTCCTAAATGGCCATGGAGCAATTATCCCATAAGATGCAAGAAGTTCAATTGCAGTTGTAGCACCGCAGGCTCTGTAACCTTCACCGGTGCTGCCCCAGACACCTGAATCTTCTGTATCCCAGACCTGATGAACATGTACCCAGTTATAACTGCCTGCACTTTTCATCATTTTCTTTGGACTCTCAAGTATCTTAGAGTTTAAAATGCTTAAAGGCTCTTCACTCTTAAAGAGGAGAACCGGCTGTGCAAGAGAGGTCATTTGTAATGAGCTTTCAACATCAAGAGTTTTTATTTCCCTTGAAAGCTGCGTATGGAAAAGAATATTATTAGAATTATCAGAAAATCTGGCATCCATTTCGTTAACATTGGGAGTATTTGTTAAGTTAATAACCTTACTGCCGTTGTAATTTGAAAGGAAGATATCGGAATTTATGAGCTTTACTTTATTAAAATCGATCTCTCTTCTGTGGAATACGAGTGACTTACTATCCACTGACCAGGAAGGATTTTCTCCTTCGCCGATTGTATAATTACAGTTTTGCTCTGTGTTATAAACCAATATCTGTGTGCCTGTTGTAGTATAGGCTATAAACTTTCCGTCTGGTGACCAGACAGCATTGCCGTAGCCTGATTTAGGATCAGTTATCCTGACTTTAGAATTATCTTTAAGGTTAAAGATCCATAGCTGGTCGCTTTCATCTTTGAAAACAATTTTTTTTGCATCGGGTGAAATTGGCGTACGGTTTGAATATAGACCGATATTATAACTGTGAATTTCATCTCCATTTCTTACGACTAATTCTCTGCCGATTGAATAAACAATTGTGCCGTCATCTGCAAAACTTACCTGTCCGGCTTCAGAAACAGGACTAGATAATTTTACAACTTCCTTTTTAATCAGATCATAGATTGCCGGCGTCTGCAGGCCGGTTGCTGCGTCAATAAGTTTAAAGCCTATCTTATTGCCTTCTTTATTAAGTGCAAAGTATCTGCCGCAGCCAGGAGCACTCAAAAGCTCTTCAATCTTATTATCACGTATCAAATAAAGTGCAGACTGAAACTCATTGCTGGCAATTATTCCATAATTTGTTTTAACGGGATTGGAAAAGAAACCCTCCTGAGCTGAAGCTGGATTCCCTGAATTTGCGAAGATGCTGGATAGTAAACCAATAGAAATGAACGAGAACAGGATCAGTTTTTTCAAAATATTTCAACTCCTATGATAGTTCGATCAACAAAAAAGAACTAAATGAACTACTTAATATTTAGCCGGAATAAACTAGCAATAAAATACCTCTTGTCCAAAAATATTTTTTTATAAAAAAAAGCCTTCCTTCATTTACTGAAGAAAGGCCTTATCTATACTGTGATTTAATTTAAAACTATTACTTAAGTATTGTCATTTTTCTTGTCAGAACATGATCTGCGGTCCTTAACGTATAAAAATAAATTCCGCTTGTTAAGTTTTTTCCTGTATTATTCACATCAAAAGAAGTGTTGTAGCTTCCCGCATTCTGGTATTTATCAACCAGCACGGCAACTTCCTGTCCGAGGAGGTTAAAGACGCTTAGTTTTACATAGCCGTCCTTTTCAAGTGAATATGTAATCCTGGTAACAGGGTTGAATGGGTTTGGGAAATTCTGATCCAAAGAATATCCTTTGATGATGGTGTTTTCCTCAGTAACCGAAGTAGTTGTTCCGGTCTTAAATCCGTTTACTCCCGACCAGTCGCTCTGTCCCAGAGTATTTTTTGACATTACGCGCCAGTAATAGATCTTATTTGCAGCAAGGCCGCTTACAGAAACACAAGTATCGGTTACCGTAGTATCTAAGATAATGCCTGCAGTCATCAGTGCGGAACTTCCGAGCTGAATTCTGTATGAGGCGGCTCTTTCAGCTTTTGCCCACTTTAGCAGGGGATTAAGGAAAGCGCCGGTAGAAGTGTGTTTGGGCTCCAGAAGTACCGGAGCTACAGGCACGCCGCTTGCAAATGTATAGACCTTTGAGAACTGACTCGGTCCGCTTATCCCGAAAGCTCTTACCCGCCAGTAATATTTCTTAGCCGGCAGAATTCCCCATAATACGTAAGATGTTCTCTTCATCTCCAGCTGGTTGCAGATCACGTCTTTGAATGTGGAATCCAGCGAAGCCTGTACCTGATAGCATTCGGCTGAAGGTGAACTGCTCCATGTAAGCACAGCATATGTAGACTGGTTCTGGTCGCCGTCAGATGGTGTTGCAGGTGATGATGCAGCTGGTATCTGATCGGTTACGGTAAAATTATAAACATTGCTCATTGAGCTTTCATTTGAATAACGGTCAACAGCAGTTACTGCATAATATTGTCCGCTGGTAGCAGAAAAATGTCCATTATTAAGTAAAAAGACAGTCTGTCCTGTAGTACCGAACATTTTTGCAGGGTTTTCAAGATCTGCAGCTGATGGGGGATTATCGAACCTGTAGATAACATATGAGAAAGCTGTATCGCCATTCAGAGCAGGTGATGGTTTATCCCATTTAATTTCATATTTGCCGGAAGTTGAATTCTTCTCAATTCTAAGGTTTGATGGTGCGTTAGGTTTCATGTTTATGCCGGGCTTCCAGCTCATTTTGGGTGTAAGTGCAGGATAGACATAATAATTATGCATAAGTGAATCCACACAGCCGGCTACGTTCGAAGGTGTCAGGTGCTGCGACCTGAAGTAAACCTCTCCGCCGATTGCCGCAATTGATCTGTTAGTCCTTATCTCCCATCCCAGTTCGTTTGGTGTAAACCCGTTTTGGCTCTCGCCATACCGGTAAGCAGGCAGTCCGATATAAAGGTGGCGCCCGTTCAGGAAAGAGGAGCTAGTCCAGTTGCCAAGGTTTCCGCCGTAGCCAACCCAATAGAGCTGCGGCATTATATAATCGATATAAGGTGTTCCGGTATGTGATACATTTAATGTATCGACATAATCACCTCTTAGCCAGGCGGCCGGATCGACATAAATACCCAGGTTAACGCCTGAATTGCCGGCAGGACTTATACCGAACTTAACCCATGGTTTTACAGCCTTTATGCTGTCGTTGACCATAGAAAGCAGCATGTTTACATTATTTATGCGCCATTTTGCTCTATCTGTAAAGCTGCCTTTGTATTTATTAAAAGTTGCATCATCGTTAAAGGTGCCGTAATCAGAATATGGATAAAAGAAATCGTCAAAATGGATCCCGTCGACGTCATAGCGTCTTACGATATCCATAATTACTTTAACCAGGTATTCGCGCACCTGCGGAAGACCCGGGTCCAGGAAACGGTATTCGGTAGATGAGCATTTGATTATCCAGTCTGGGTGAAGCCTGGTTACATGTGTTGGTGCTGCAAGATCAGGACTGTCATATGGGCGGACAGCCTTATAAGGGTTTATCCATGCATGAAGCTCCATACCTCTTTTATGTGATTCGCCAATTGCAAACTGCAAAGGGTCATAATTAGGATCTGAAGGCGCTGCGCCCTGTGTTCCGGTCAGAAATCTAGACCAGGGTTCAATATTGCTCTTATAAAGAGCGTCGCAATCGACCCTAATATTAAAGAACATGGCATTCATTCCTGAGGTTTTATGAGCATCGAGCATTGAGACGAGTTCGCTTTTTTGTGAAGCGATAACTGAGGCTGATGTCCCGGCAGTCGAAGGCCAGTCATACTGGCCGACTGTTGTCAGCCATACACCTCTTAGTGCATATTTTTGTGAAGGCGCCTGAGCATATATCTGGCCCGCTGTTAAAATAAGAATCAGCAGAAATAGAAAATTTTTCATTTTCACCTGAAATGGTTAATCAATTAATCCTGGTTTAAGCAGGTGAAATATATTAAATAATCTGAACAGATAAAGTTCATTAAGAAAAATTTTTAAGCGGGAAAAAGGGGCTGCCGCAGGCTTATAAAAGACAGCCCCATGTTTATATAGAAACCGAGGCAATATTATGCCAAAGAGCATTTTAAGAAATAAGCAGTTTAGAAAATAAGCATTTAATTAAATATAAATAGTATATTTGCGTCTGGTTAAATAACCTCGTAATTCTCAAAAAAACAGATAAAAAATTCGTTATTTGATATGAAATATTTACTAATCCTTTTTACTTCCATTGTATTTATCACAGGGTGCGCCAATATAAAGGACACCAGTAAAGACAGTCAGTTTTCAGCTATGCAGAGCGATTTAATTATGTCTGCCGATTCGACACTGCCAATGCGTGTGCTTAGTATATACAACCCGAAAGATTCACTTTTATTGAGAACAGTAAGTGAAGATGTTGCTGCTGATACAAAAGATGAAGTGCTTCAGAACCTTATAAAAAGAATGTACAGAACTGTAAACGACAGCCTTACAGCAGGCGTAGGCATTGCAGCCCCTCAGGTAGGTATACTGAAGAATATAATATGGGTACAGCGGTATGATAAGCCGGGAAATCCATTTGAGGCATATCTTAATCCAAAGATCATGCAATACACAAAGCAGAAATTAAAATGGGTTGAAGGATGTCTTTCTGTGCCAGGAATGAAAGACACGACAAAAACACGCTCATATGCAATTCTGCTGGATTATCTGACACCGGATAACTTACATAAAACTGAGATGGTTGAAGGGTTTACGGCAATCATTTTTCAGCATGAAATAGATCACTTAAACGGAATAATTTATTTAGACAGGCGTAAGTGAAAACCACAAGCTGATCAAATTATTATGAAAAGACTGCTTATCCTCTGAAAATTGTTGTAATTTATCCAGACCTATTATTTACTGTTAGGAAGATCTTCCTTATTTCAGCAGGAGAAGTTTGTTTGTTAAAACACGATTTCCTGCAGTCATACTGTAAAGGTAAATTCCGCTTGGAAGATTTGAAGCATTGAACATAACGAAATGATCGCCTCTTGTCTGTGGTCCTTTTTGCAGTGTCTCCAGCTTCCTTCCTAACAAGTCGTAAATATTTATTTCAACATTGATATTCTCAGGAAGCGAATAAGTTATTTTAACCGAAGCGTTAAAAGGATTAGGATATGCTGACAATGTATAATCGTTTACGATAATGTTCGGGTTATCATCAATTCCTGTATACTGATATTTAATCTGGTGAAGGTAGACATATGGAGAATCGACAACGGGCATAAAAGAATCTTTAATGCTGTTGAGTACAATACTATTAAAATATTCGCCTTTATCAATATCAAATAATTTAAGCGTATCCTGATATTTTCCTTCAGGTCCTTTGAATATCTTTGCTGCATATTTCATGTTTCTGTCAATTCCGAAATTAGCAGAAATGCCTGTTAAGCGATAGTAAGATGGATATGAAAGACTGCTAAGCAGCACCTTCCTGTTTATAAAAGAAGTGTCGGAACTGTTAAAGTCATAGCACACTATTTCAGAGTGTCTCAAAAGAAAAAGTCTGCCGTTTCTTATTTCCCATTGAGGTGTACGGTATAATGAATATTGAAACTCATCCTTCAATAATGTTTTTATATGATAAAAAGCAGTGCCGGAATATCTGAAAATGCGCAGTCCCTGATCCATATTTGTTGTTACGGCATAAAGATCACCGGTGATCTTCCTTATGCGGGAAATTGTATTAATGTGATGATAATACATTGGATAACTTGAGAAAGTTGAATCACCTATAATGCTTACTTTTACTGACTTAGCAGAATCTATATTGGGAGAATCGTCGGTATTTATCAAAAAATGATTATAAATGCCTCTTGAATATTGATCTGTGAAGACAGCCATATATTTATCATTCACTTTTCCAACAATGGCTTTCAGCAAATCGGCCATGGCTGTATTAGGCCCGTAAGGGTAAAATTGATTAAATTGTAAAAGCGAGTCATTATAAAAAAGGAAAGCATTACGGAAGGCTCCATTGTTAAGCCATAAACCGTTTTTCGTTTCTATTACAATTGTTCTGTCCAGCATAAATGGTTCAGGAACATCCCAGCCTGGACCAGGCAGGAAACCGAACTGTCTGTTATTTAACAGGTTCTCATTTTCAACAATCTGTTTTCCTTCGTAAACTTCAATGACGGAGGAGTTCGAAGAAAACTCATATTTTTTAAGGAGATAACTGCGCAGAGGAGTAGTGATATGGTCAAAATATTTAGTGTATGAATCCGAGTTTGAACTTGTTGAGTAATAATTTCTATCATTCCAGGTTTTAATTGTATCTGCAGTATTGATCTGCCTGCAGTCGAATGGAATTCTGAGGAGGTTGCCAGAAGAATAGGTTGATTGTGCATAAGCCTTGTTAAGTGTGAAAAAGGCTATAAAAATTGCGAAACTTAAAAATAACCGGCGCATATAATTACCTCTCCAGTTTATTCCCGGTGCAGATCTACAAGGATCCAGACAATCTTGTATTGTATACATGTGTATTTATTAAAAAATAATTCAACCGGGAAGTTAAGTTATTTATAACAGATGTTGAAAATATAATTAAATGAAACCTAAGAAAGCAAAAAAAATATATATCATGGAAAGTGTAAAAATCATTAACAAAAACATATTTTTCAGCTTATGACGAAATGAAACAACGTTCTGACGCTGTTAAAATCACATAAGTGAAGATTAAATACAAGTAAAAATTAAACATTTTTTACTTTTGATAATCGAAAATATACTATGTTTGCCCGTTTGAAATTTACATTTTACACTTTACAAAAACGCCATAAAAAGTTAAATCTCTTAAGCTGAGCTGCTAACAATAAAAAAAGAAGATTATTCTTTGTAAAAGGTTTAGTAATTAAGGATTTCTTTTACATTCAGATATTCTTTTTCTATTATCTCTTTTGCAGGTTCTACTAAGGCTTTCCAGTTATTTTCAACTCTTTGAATAAGCCATTTTCTACCATCCTCATAGCTTAGTTTTCTTACAGAAAATACAAAATAGAGCCAGAAGACCGGTCTTGTAATTTGTGACATTGCATCAGCATTTGACAGGCATACTTCTTCAGCTGAAGCTTCAGATAGCTTTAAGGGACTCATATGAGAAACAATCGTTTTTTTTACACTATCAATTTTCTCATCGTTGTATTTCCATTTGCACAGAATCTTTTCAGCTATTTCTGCACTCAAGAGGTTATGCTTTGCCAAAGAACTAATATCCTGAACAGCAGCAATATCATGGAGGTAAGAAGCGAGTTCAACTATTTCACTATCAGCAGAAATTCTTTCAGCAAGCCTTTTGCTGTAATCTGCTACAAGCAGAATATGATCTTCAAAGAAGCCTGTTCCAAATACATTATTAGTTTTAATGCATTCTTCACGAGTGTAATTTTTTATTATTTCATTAATCATTTTATAATTCCATAAATTCAGTAATTGTTTATCAGTAGGAATTCTTCAGAATAATAAAGCCGGGAGCTGAGAAATCATGAATAAAGCCAAAGAGGGATACAAAAGTTCTGAAGGCAATCCGGGTTGTCATAAGTAACAGAAAAGAGAGCAAAAGTAAAATTAGCTGCAGGTGTGAAAACATTCAATTTCACCCAATTATTTTCTCAGTGCAAATTTAAATAAATTTCAGAAATAATCGCAGGCTTTATTTTGACGGGTAGGGAAATGGGTTAAAAGCTGTTCCGGTTCAAAGTTACATCCAAGTAGACCTTACTTAATATGAGTGGGTTATAAGCTTCTGAATATGAAATTAAAATTATACAAGGCCGTGAGTCACAATTCAATTAGTACAGAGTAATGAATGGATAATTGTAAAATGACTAGTTCTTCTATCCGGGTAAACGGACTTACTTTTTATTATATATCCCAGTTTTAAATATCTCCAAATAATTGGAAAATCCCTCTTCCTTTGCAATTTTTGTAAAAGCTATGTAAGCAGCAAAATAAAAGGGTATTGCCCAGCCGAATTTAAACCATATAGTTCCATTAAATCCTATGATGAAAAATAGTGCAAAATCTCTAAACAAATCGAATTGAAAGTGCAGCCATCCGATTAACGGAATGCTTTTTGTTTTATACCAAATCTGTCCAAATAATGCGCTGAAAAATATGTTGGAAACTGATAACTGAAATGCAAACATTATAGTAAGCAGAAGTAATTCAGTAACTGGTTTCTCTTTAGAAAATACTCTTAGTGCTATTGGAATAACAAACAAAGGCAGGTGCCAGATTCCCCTTAAAATTCCAGAAACTACAACAGCTTTACTATTGCCGATCTTATCAGAGAGTTCTGTTAATATATAACCGGTCCATCCAT
>JBLNEL010000130.1:0-3563 GCA_050262615.1 Bacillota bacterium | reverse complement strand
CATTATCTCTGTTGAGTTAACCTTGTATTCTGAATCGGTTGCAAACACAAATTTTTTACCATTTACATTTACGCTATACCCATATGAATTACCGGGATGGAAAAGCTGCTTGTTCTTTATAAGTATATCTCCAACCATAAGCTCACAATCTTCTTTTAATTGGAAAAATTCCTTAGTTGAGGACATTTGCTCGAGTTTTACCGGGAAAAATCTTGGGTCCTGCTGAATTTCGAGTTTCTCTTTTAGTCCGGGATGAATACTATAGAAATGTAATTTGTAGTCCGGAAGATATGCAGGCAAAAAGAATGGAAAACCGTTAATATGATCCCAATGTGTGTGTGATAAGAAAATATGGATCTCTCTTCCCCGTTTTGAATCCTCAGCAATATGATTGCCGAGCCGCCTTATACCGGACCCCATATCAAAGATCAGCGTTTTATCATCTGCTTGTACTTCGATACATGATGTATTACCTCCAATTAAAAGGGGCTCTGATTCTGTAAACCTCTCCAGCACCTTATCCCTTCCCTCAACTGTCGAAGTATCATCAGATGAATTTATCAGACTTAGTAATCTGTACATCTTCTCTTTCACATCACCTTCAGTTAGAGGTGTTGGAATAGAACCCCGGACTCCCCAAAAAGTAACTTTCATCAATATCGGCTCCTGAAAATAAAATGCTGCTCCAAATAATAAAGGACTAATTATCGTGAAGAAATTAAAAATTTGATAATTTAAAAACAAAGGATTATCTCACAGAAATGTGAAATAACTCTTATTACTTACCAGGTGAAGATCCCTGCTTTTTTATAAATTCAGTTTCATTCTAATAACAAAAGACGTTTTAAGTTTTAATTGCTAATTACCCCATAGTCCCCTTTTTCCCGGTTAAGAGCTTATCGACTATCAAATCGCTTATAAAATATTTATTTTTAAATGTTTTTAGGTTTTCTTCAAACTTCTTTTTGCCTTTGATGTAACTATAATCTATATCTTTTGATAAAAATAACTGATAGCAGAATGCCGTGGCAGACATTTCAGTCTTCAGGATCTTCTGAACAAAAGGTTTTTCAGGATCCTTTAGCTGCAATTTCACACCTAACTCTTCTGCCCATTTTTCCGGATTCTTAGTAATCTCTTTAACCAATTTTCAACTCCCAGAGTAATTTTTGAACTACTTTACTCACTCTTGTTTTTTAAATGCTTTGATTCCTTTAGCAATAATTTTCTTTGCATCAGGCACATCAGCGCGTCTTAAAGGAACAAACTTCCGGCCCATTGTCTCATTATATGATATGAAGAAATGCTCAATTTCATCTAGTAAAAATATTCCCAGCTGATTCAGCTTTTTTACGTTCTGATAGCGATGCGATTTGCTTGCAATTGCAATTAGTCTATCGTTTCTTTCTTTTTTCTTGCTTTTCTCTGTTTGCTCTGCTTCTATTACACCAACTAATCTGGTCGTTATTAAACAACCTGTATAGGCAGGTTCATCCATTAAGACAAGAACATCCAGAAAATCTCCATCTTCTCCCAGAGTCGAAGGGATAAACCCGAAATCAAATGGGAAAACAGCTCCTGACGGTAAAACCCCGGATAACCTGAAAAGTCCTGAATTTGGATCAAATTTGTATTTATTCCTGAATCCTTTTGGAGTTTCAATAATTGTATTTAAATCACCTGTATCAGGATCATATACTTCCAGATGAATAATTGGGTTATCCGGGTAACTACTTTCCGGCATTTGTATTCCTGTAATTTTCAAAGTTTTCTGCTTGTTTAAATTTTAGCTGATTTTCAAGATCTCTAAAAGTCATTTATTTGTAAATATATCCTAAATCACACGATATACCCCGATACTACCACCAGAGTTCATTGCAATATTAATATCTTGCACTGTGTTGTATTTCTGTTATATAATATAAATATGGTAAGTTGTTCTTAAATATAAAAAAGGAAGGAAAAACTATGGCTAAAGCAAGAATAATTATAATGACGGTTCTGGCGCTTTTATTTACTCAATCGGTCTTTGCTGAAGGCGAAGCAGTAAAAGTTCAGAACAAGTTTAAAGAATACTTCAAAAATACAGCAATGAAAGTAAAACAAGTGAACGACCCAGCTGAAAAAAGGGCAATACTCAACAATTCATTTGATAAAATGCAGAATACCCTGGATAAGGTTACAAAATTGGCAAATATTTCTGAAAAAGACTTTTCGGCAATATCTGAAGTTAAAGGCTCTATTCAGGAAAAATATAATGAGTTAAATGGATTAAGTGGATATAAAAAGGTAAATGATTCTGAACTGAATAATTTTGCTGATTACGTTCAGCAGGATATGGAGCAGGCAGATCAATGGGTTACAATAAGTGTAACTACCCTATTACTTGTTGCATTACTTCTTGTTCTTCTTCTTAGATAAGCTAATAAACAGGCATGCCGCAGTTTCTCTGCCGGCATGCCTTAAAATATATTATCGTCAAACTTATATCCACCTTATGAAAAAGTTATTAAATCTCTTGTTAATTGCTGTATTATTTCCCTTTTATTCCTGCAGCAGATATGTTTTGTTACAAAAGGAAAATAATAGTCTTAAAAATGGGATCAGAAATAGCATTATTTATCTGATCCACGGCGACGGGAGTTATTTATATCATGATTCTACAGGAAAAGATATAGATGCCGATTTCAGAATACTAGAACAGGCTAAATATGTAGCAGAAAATTCTCCTGAATCAGAAGTTTTTATTTTTCATATAAAACCAAAGGAAAACTTCCTGTTATTTTTCCCTCGTAAAGATAGAGAGCTTTTTTATTACAATAAGGGAATTCTGATAAAACATGAGTCGTACAATACTGAGGAAGCATATTATAATCTGGAGCTTGAATCAAGATATTATAAGCGCTATACTCAAAATTCATATATGAATCCTGGATCTGATTCAATTAAGAGCTTTTTCCTTTATTATGGGCATCAGATACCTGAATATGGAGGGAATGGATATAACTCCTCTTACCCGGAAATGGCATTTAATATTGATAATTTTATTGAAGGTTTGTCTCAGTTTAGAAGATACTCTGCTTATAAATTTGATCTGGTAGTGCTTTCGACCTGTAATAATGGTACGCCGGGAGTTATTTCCAAACTTGCTCCTTATACAAAATTTGCGGTTGCTTCACCGGAAGACCTTCATTTATCTTATATCAGCAGTACTATGCTTACATATCTGAATTTTATCAAAAATTACGACCTGCGTAAATTTACTGACCAGTTTGCTTCCCGGGCATTTGAGAATCTTAAAAGAGTTACTCAGACTGTCATTACTGTCTCTGTTTACGATATGGCAAAAGTTGAATCATTTCTTGAGAATATTAAAGGAAAATATGATGAACTGCTGTCAAAAATTGAAAACAGCAATACTTCAAAAATATATTGTGTGGACTGTGAGAAAAATAAATTTCTGAACTTTCGGAATTATACGGCATCTGGAGTAAAAGTATATTACAGACCACCACAATTCGGGAAATCCAGAACTGTTACCTCACATTCAGGTTGGGGGTGCC
>JBLNEL010000129.1:0-14518 GCA_050262615.1 Bacillota bacterium | reverse complement strand
TTGTAATATCTGCTTTAAAGATGCTGTATTTGATAACTCACAGATTAACTCTCTTCTTTCAAAAGTAATTCTGAGCCTGAAAACTCTTGGACTTCAGATTAATTCAAAAGCCCTTACAATTCGGGGAGTAAACAGATCTGAACTTAAAAAAGCTGCCGGAAACAGATACGACAAAAACATGCATGGCTTCTGCAAGTCAAGCACCAGAAATGAGTATATAAACGATAGACTTGCAAAATCTGTCTCTAGTTACACGATATATGTTCTTAACGGTGTTCCCCGGCTAAACCTTGAGTCTGTTATTGCTCACGAACTTATGCACGTCTGGATGAATAGCAATACAAAGGATAATCATTCAGATGAACTTAGAGAAGGCAGCTGTAACTTCGTCTCGTACCTGTATCTGAAATCTCTCAGAACACCAGAGGCCAGACAGATAATAAAAATGCTTGAAAGTGACGATGATGATGTCTATGGAAGAGGATTTCAAAAAGTTAAATCTGAATTTGAAGACCGGGGACTCACTCATCTTATGAAATATCTTAAAGGCTCTAACTACAGCTTATAATATAGAGAAATCTTATTATATATATCATACCTGCTCTCTTTTCTGAATCTTCTTGATTAATCAATTCCTAAAAACTAGGTTGCCCGCCAGAATAACTAAGATAGACTTAAGAAAAAGACCTGCCTTTTTTATATGCCTGTTGGAATTTTTTCTCTAAAGAAAGTAAAATATCATTATATTTAGGTTACCTGAAAAAACATGAACCAGAGATCACATTTAAAGGGCTATAATGGAAAACACTAATACCAGGTGGGTACTTGCTCAGGAATATGAGAAAAAATGGTGGGATCAAAGAAGCAGCACTATTGATTTTGAATTTTACAGGCATTTCGCCTCAGAACTCCAGGAGTTTTCAAAAGATGAAATAAGTATTAATAAAGATACTGTGATTCTCGAGATTGGAAGCGGCGCAGGCGGAATTCTGACATACCTTAAACAGACTGATAACCGCTACGCTATAGACCCATTGGAAGATTTTTACTCTACCGTCCAAAAGTTTACCGAGCAAAGAGATAAAGCTGTTAAATATATTTCATCGAAGGGAGAAAACCTTCCGTTTGAGAATAAAATGTTCGACCTTGTTATTATGGATAATGTTCTCGATCATTGCGACGATCCCGCTAAAGTGATGCAGGAAGTAAAAAGAGTACTCAAGAATAACGGCATTGTTTATTTTAAGCAGAATACATACCATATCTGGGGAAAGATGGTACGATCACTTATGGAAAAGTTGGTAATCGATAAAGGTCATCCGCATACTTTTTCTAAAAGCCACCTGATCAGTTTAGTTGGTTCAAATGGACTGAAGATCGTAAAATCTAAACATGCAGGCTACTATCCTACCTGGAAAAAGGAGTTTTCATCCGGCAGCCTGAAAGACAAACTTAAAGCAGTTCTTTTTGTAACACGTGATAAGGTAACTTATCTGATAAAAAATGCGTCAGTGGGCTGAAAATTATAGTTGCTCTAAATTGAAATTCGACTCATAAATCTTTGCTGAACTAAAATTACTGGGGGGTATATGCATTCTAAACTTGACCGCCGGGAATTTATTAAGACAGGAACACTGCTTGGCGCAGGTGTCATTTTCGGCCGCATCTTGCCAGGACTTTACTCAGATTCATCAGACCTCTTCGCAATGGATATACCGGAAATATCGGTTATCCAGGGAGATGATTATTTCGCAAATACTATTAAAGCTGTTGACGCACTTGGAAGTATGAAGAATTTTGTTAAGAAGAATTCTACTGTAGGACTGCTTATAAACTCACGATATAATAAACCTGGCACATTCGTTAAACCGGAAATTGCACTGGCCGTATTAAATATGTGCTTTTCTTCGGGCGCTAAGGAAATAATAAGCCTCGAGAATGTATCAAATTCGTACTGGCGCCTGAGCAGCTTTTCTAAAAAATACTCTGAAATTATTAACCGTATTAAACCCGCAGGCGGAAATTACATTAAAGTAAAGATCCCAAAAGGTATTTCACTTAAGGAGGCTGAAATCGAAAAAAGTCTCCTTGACTGTGACGTATTTATAAATATCCCGATCTTTAAACAGCACGAGGGCGTACAGGCAACCGGCTGCCTGAAAAACCTTATGGGACTTACATCCTCTGAAACTAATAAGTATTTCCATTTCGGATCAAAAGCTAATGACTGGTATGCCGATGTTAATTTCCTCTCCCAATGCATTGCAGATATAAACCTGATAAGAAAACCTGACCTTTGTATTGCCGATGCAACCGAATATATAACAACAAATGGCCCCTTCGGTCCAGGTAACGTTGTAAAAACTAAGAAAATTCTTGCCGGAAAAGACCCGGTTGCACTCGACTCCTATGGCGCCAGACTGCTGGGACATAATCCTGAGGATATTCCGCCAATTAAAATGGCCTTTAAACATGGCCTGGGTCAAATTGATCTTTCAAAAGTAAAAATACAGGAAATAAAGGTATGAAATACCTTATACCTTTTATTGTTTTTCTTTCTTCAATTACTTCTGCACAGAAAATTTCAGACCTTCTTCCTGATTCATCTGATAACTGGACAAAATCCAGCCCTTCAGAAATTTATGCCGGAAAGGATCTATTTAAACTAATTGACGGCGGAGCCGAAATTTTCCTGGAATATGGTTTTAATCAGGTCATCACTCAAAGATATACCTCTTTAAATGATAATAGCATAGATATAGAAATCTATGAAATGAAGGATTCATCTTCTTCATTCGGTATTTTCTCCCTTTTTACTTTTAACACAGGTAAAAAGGTTGACTTCGCTGGTGATGCCTACACCGGCGATCAGTTCCTGATCTTCAGAAAAGGTAACTACTATGTAAGCCTTACAGAACTAAACCCCATAGATACTCTGAAAAAAGGATTATTCACTCTTGCCCGGAAAATAGACTCACTTATAATGCCTGCAGGTAAACCCGAAATTATTGAAATGCTGGAAAATAAAACTGACTTGAAAATAGTATATCTTAAAGGCAGACTTGCTCTCTATAACCTCATAACCTTTGATCCCGGGAATGATCTTATAATTCAGGATGGAGCTTACTTTGAGACAAATACAGGGAAAAATATAATTCTTAAATACAAAACCCCTCAAGACTCCAGAGATAACTACGCTTCAGGCTTTGAATACTTAAAAAGTTCAGGTAAGTATAATATTGTATCTTCCGCTCCGGATAATAATATTCTAAGTGCAAAAGGTAACTTTATTGACTATTTTTTCACTGGAAACTATATACTAATTACTCTCTCAGATAGCCCTGAAAAGCTTAGTCTCTCAGCTGAGAAACTCTTCCGTTTCCTCGAATAATCCCTCGCTGTTATCGGCTTTCCCTGACCCGCATAGGAAAAATACTTCCAAATAATTATTCCATTTTAATGCAAATTTATTCACCCTATAAATTTCCTCCATTGAATATATGTGCATCTTTAATTAAATTTGTCTTACGTATTTCCGGAAGACCTGGAGAGGAAGAAAGGTCAAGAAATTAAAGAAATTACAAGGATAAATTGGGCAAAAAAACAAAAAAAATAGTACAATCTGTTGCATGCACAGGCAAACCGGAAGTGCTGTTCCCTTTTTTCATTAACCAGGAGGCCCCTGGTTCGGAGAAAGTTTTCAAATATATTTTTTTTAAAGCCACTATTTGTAGTGGCTTTTTTTTTACAATCTAAAACATACTTAAATGACCATTTTAATTAATTTTAATGGTTTTGGGTTCTGTGCTTCTTAGATTAATAAAAGCCAGGTTTAAGTAAATAATAATATCTATATATATCCACAAATCAGAGTAACATGATTAATAAGAAGAATAAAGCAAAACTTGTGCTCCAGGACGGGACAGAGTTTTCTGGCTATTCCTTCGCATATCCTAAGAATACTAACGGTGAGGTTGTATTTAATACAGGTATGGTCGGATATCCCGAGACAATGACAGACCCTTCGTACCGGGGACAGATACTCGTCTGCACTTATCCGCTCATTGGAAATTACGGTGTTCCCGACGGCGAAAGGGAAAACAATTTATATAAAAATTATGAATCTGAGGCTATTCATGTGCGCGCACTTATAGTCTCTGACTATTCAGAGGATTACTCACACTGGAGTGCTTCAAAATCACTCTCAGAATGGATGTGCGAACACCAGATCCCTGGTATTTGCGGTGTCGATACAAGAATGCTTACCCGTAAACTCAGGGAAAAAGGCACTATGCTTGGAAAGATCATCGTAGATGAAAAAGAGGCAATTGACTTTGATGACCCTAATGCACGCGACCTTGTAAAGGAAGTTACTGTAAAAGAGCCGGTGGTCAGTGAACGTGGAAAGAAAAAAATTGTTATTGTCGACTGCGGCGCAAAAAATAACATATTCCAGGCTTTCTTAAGACGCAATATTACTGTAATACGCGTGCCTTATGATTATGATTTCCTGAAGGAAAAGGCCGATGGAATCGTTATCTCCAATGGCCCGGGTGACCCGAAAATGTGCAAAAAAACAATTGAAAATACTCGTAAAGCTATGAATTCGGGAATGCCTATTCTTGGCATTTGCCTTGGAAGTCAGATCCTGGCTCTCGCAGCTGGAGCTGATACTTATAAACTGAAATATGGCCACAGAGGACATAACCAGCCATGCAATGAAGCCGGTACAAAAAGATGCTATATCACTTCACAAAACCATGGCTACGCAATTAACACTGAGACTCTTCCTGAGGACTGGCGTGAATGGTTTAATAATGATAACGACGGCACTAATGAGGGAATTATTCATATTTCAAAACCCCTCTTTGGCGCTCAGTTCCACCCGGAAGCTTCTCCGGGACCTGATGACACGGAATTTATTTTTGACATGTTTGTGAGGGCTTTGAAATGATAATAAAAAGAAAAGCAGATAAAGTTTTGATTCTCGGCTCTGGTGCACTGCAGATTGGCCAGGCAGGCGAATTCGATTATTCGGGCAGCCAGGCAATTAAGGCACTCAAGGAAGACGGCGTATCAACTGTACTTATTAACCCTAATATTGCCACTATTCAAACCTCTGAGCAGTTTGCAGATAAAGTCTACTTCCTGCCCCTAAAGGTTGAATATGTTGAAAGAATAATTGAAAAGGAACAGCCTGATAGCATTTTGCTTGGCTTCGGCGGCCAGACGGCGTTAAACGTCGGAGTTGAGCTTTATGAAAAAGGTATTCTTCAGAAACATAATATTAAAGTCCTCGGCACACAGATCGAAGCTATCAAAAATACTGAAGACCGCCTGCTGTTTGCAAATAAGGTAACTGAAATTGGCCTTAAGGTTGCAAGAAGCAAGACTGTTAATTCGGTCGAAGAAGCTGAGGCTGCTGCTGAGGAAATTGGCTACCCCTTAATGGTAAGAATTGCTTATGCCTTAGGCGGCTTAGGTTCCGGCATTGTTAAGGACAAAGAGGAACTTTTAGAAAAAGCCAAACGCGCTTTTTCCTTTACCAGCCAGATATTACTTGAGGAATCACTCTACGGCTGGAAGGAGGTTGAATATGAGATCGTACGCGATAAATATAATAACTGTATTACTATCTGCTCAATGGAAAACGTTGACCCGATGGGAATTCATACCGGCGATAGCATTGTTGTTGCACCTGTGCAGACTCTCTCAGCTAGAGAAAACTTTAAGCTCAGATCAATAGGCATTAAGCTTATTCGCCACCTGGGCATTGTTGGTGAATGCAATATTCAGTACGCGCTGGACCCTAACTCAGAGGATTACCGTATTATTGAGGTTAATGCTAGACTTAGCCGCTCAAGCGCACTTGCTTCAAAAGCAACTGGCTACCCGCTTGCATTCATTGCAACAAAGCTCGCTTTGGGTTATGCATTAAATGAGGTTGAAAATATCATTACTCAGGAAACATCAGCATGCTTTGAACCTGCTCTTGATTATATAACTCTTAAATTCCCGCGCTGGGACCTCCAGAAGTTCAGCCAGGTTTCAACTCTTTTAGGCAGCGAAATGAAATCGGTCGGCGAAGTAATGTCAATAGGCAGAAGTTTCGAGGAAGTTATTCAGAAAGCTATAAGAATGCTTGACGTCGGTATGAACGGCTTTGTATGTAATGAGATAGAAATTGGTGAACTTGAAAAAGCAATTGAATCCCCGACAGATAAAAGGATCTTTGCTGTGGCAAAGGCTCTTGAGCTTGGATATTCTGTAGAAAAACTGCACGAACTTTCAAAGATCGACTGCTGGTTCCTTTATAAAATGAAGAACATCATCGACACACAAAAGGAAATTAAAAGCCACACACTTACAAATATGCCTGAAGAACTCCTGAGAGAAGCAAAACAAAGGGGCTATTCAGATAAGCAGATCGGTATGATCTTAGGTGAAACAGAGATCTCGGTCAGGAATATCAGAAAGAAACATAATATAGTACCGGCAATAAAACAGATCGATACTCTTGCTGCCGAATATCCCGCAAAGACAAATTATCTCTATCTTACATATAACGGAATTGAAGATGATATAAAGACTGGTGAAAAAGACCAGATTGTTGTCCTTGGCAGCGGAGCTTACCGCATAGGCTCCTCGGTAGAATTTGACTGGTGCTGCGTTAACTCTGTTGAAACCCTTAATAAGCTTGAATATAAGACAATCATGATCAACTGCAATCCTGAAACTGTAAGCACTGATTATGACATCTGCGATAAGCTTTATTTTGAAGAACTGACCTTTGAACGCGTGCTCGATATCTATGAAAAGGAAAACCCGCAGGGTATAATTGTTTCAATGGGCGGACAGATACCAAACAATCTTGCTATGAAACTTCATAATGCAGGTCTTAAGATTTTAGGCACGTCACCGCTTCAGATTGATAATGCTGAAAATAGACATAAATTCTCAAGAATACTTGATGAACTTGGCGTTGACCAGCCGCAATGGAGTGAACTTACCTCACTGAAAGAAGCAAAAGAGTTTGCCTCCAAGGTCGATTACCCGGTACTTATCAGGCCAAGCTACGTACTTAGCGGTGCTGCAATGAGCATCGTGCTTGATGAAGATGAACTTGAAATATATCTTAATAAGGCCTCTGAGATTAGTAAAGAACACCCGGTAGTTATTAGCAAGTTTATCACCGGCGGAAAGGAAATTGAAGTAGATGCTGTTGCAAAAGAAGGAGAACTCTTCTGTTATGCAATTTCTGAACACGTCGAAAATGCAGGCGTCCACTCCGGTGATGCTACAATTGTATTGCCGCCGCAGAGAACATACCTTGAAACAATGAGACGCGTTAAGATTATTACAAGACAGATTGCTGAGGCTCTCGAGATAACCGGACCATTTAATATCCAGTTTATTGCAAAAGATAATGATGTAAAAGTAATTGAATGTAACCTGAGAGCTTCAAGAAGTTTCCCATTTGTCTCTAAAGTACTTAAAATCAATTTTATTGATATTGCAACAAAACTCATCATGGGTGAAAAGGTCAACAGGATAGATAAATCATCATTCGACCTCGACTTTGTCGGCGTCAAGGCCTCACAGTTTTCTTTTACAAGACTTAAAGGCTCGGACCCTGTCGTGGGAGTTGAAATGTCATCAACTGGTGAAGTTGCCTGCCTGGGGGATGATTTTAACGAGGCATTCCTGAAAAGTATTATTTCAACCGGCTTCCGCATCCCTAAGAAAGGAGTACTGCTTTCAACCGGTACACCGAAGGATAAGGCTGAACTTCTTGAAGGTGTAAGAAGCCTTTATTGCAGGGGACTGAAACTTTATGCTACACAGGGGACCGCTGACTACCTGAAAAATAATGGAATGGAAGCTGAAGTACTTTACAGACCTTATGACAGCATAGAACCTAATATTATGACCTATCTTGCTGAAGGTAAGATTGATCTGGTTATAAATATCCCTAAGAATAACGATAAAGATGAACTTGACAGCGATTACCTGATCAGGCGTAAGGCAGTGGACTTAAATATTCCGCTTATTACAAATGCGCAGTTTGCTAAAAGGTTTGTTAAATCTTTGATGAGATATTCTCCTGAAACTCTGAACATAAAAAGTTGGGACGAATATTTATAATCAAAAAACTCCTGATTAAAACAAAAGATCCCGCTTACAGATAAAACTGTGGCGGGATTTTTTTTATTCCACTTCTCTTATTCCCCGCTCTTGCCCCCGGCCCCTGTCTCTCGTCACTTGTCTCTCGTCACTTGTCTCTCGTCACTTGTCTCCTGTCCTTACCTGCCTTTCCCTTTATTCCTCTTTCTCCTTCTTCTGTATTTTTACAGGTGAAAGCAGTTTCTTTCTAATTACGTCATGAGGTGGAATGAACATTCCAATAAGTTTATTAGAAGGCCCCAGAATGTTTATCTTATATGCTTTATCATATGAAATAACATCAAATATCGGCTTATAGATCTTTATCCTTTCAGTAAGCTCATAGCTGGTCATTATCTTCTCGATTGAAAAAGGGTCATGGTAATTACAGAAGATAACTTTCTGCTTAAACTCGCTGAATTTCTCCTTTTTCCAGCAGAGTAACTCATCGGTAAACAAGGGCTCTTCATCTTCACTAAGATCAGGCGCAATTGAAATAAAAAGCTCTTCAATGTTTATACGCACAATTGCAAGCTCAGTCCCATGCTTCATATCCTCAAGTGCCCGCGGTTTGATCTTCAATATCTCTCTGAAATAGGCTGTTCTTAAGAACTCAATTTCAATAAAGTTCTTAAACGAGGTTTTAAATTTATTGAAGACTCTTATCAGAGTATCAAATGTTACGGTTTCTTCCATTGGATTTAATGATTCCATCTGGATGTTAATCGCATAATTTCTGGATGAGAAGTCATGTTCATTCATGAAGGAAAGATATGACAAATTAAACTTGAGGTCAAATAATTTCCCGATCATTATTCTGAAATCATTATTATTAGATCACTATTATTCTGGAATTTGATTATTCAGAAAGATATTGTCTTTTCGACTGGGATTAACAATATTAGGGAAATGATTATTTATAATTCAGATTTTTTTTATAAATTTATCGCAGTTAAATTCCAGGAAATCTCTTAAATAAATGGATCTAAAGACATGAAAAGTATTCGTACGGGTATCGTTTTATTATTTTTGATCATTTTCTCCTCTATAAATACGTTTGCACAGCTTGAACTTCCCAGAGTCAGCCAGAAAGCTTCTCTGATGCAGAGAATAGGTCTATTGGACGTTACGATAAACTACAGCAGGCCTAATGTTAAAGGCAGAGTGATCTGGGGGGACCTGGTACCATATAACGAGGTCTGGAGAACCGGGGCTGATGAGGCTACTACAATTTTCTTCTCTGATGACGTAACTCTTAACGGCAATAAACTTACCGCAGGCAAGTACGGATTCTTTACCATTCCATCAAAAGATGAATGGACAATAATTATCAATAAAGTCGCCAAACAGTGGGGCGCATTTAACTATGATTCCACAAAAGATATACTGAGATTTAAGGTAAAACCCCGGGAACATGAATTTACAGAAAGCCTTGAATATTCCTTCAGCAACGTCACAACTAATTCTGCTGATGTCGATATAAAATGGGAAAAGCTTAAAGTCTCCTTTAGAATTGATTTCGATATTGATGCAAAAGCATATTCTAATATCAGGAAGGCACTGGAAAATTCCAAAGATGACTGGGTAATTTATGCCGCTTCTGCAAATTATGCTGCCGATAACCATGTCCACAACGAAGAATCAATGAATTGGGTAGATAAGTCAATTGAAATAAAGCCTACATACTACAACTATTTTGTAAAGGCAAAACTCCTTGCTAACCAGGGCAAAACAAAAGAAGCCTTAGGTTTTATAGAAAAATCCAGACAGGCAGGTAAAAACGATCCCGAGTTCAGGACATTCTCAGCTCAGGTCGATAAGTTGGCACACGACCTGAAAGAAAGGAAAAAATAATCTTCTGTAAAAGTTTAGCATCCGGAAGAAATAAATCCCTGATGTTTTTTATTTAATAAATTAGACTTTGTTTGGTATTTTTGTTTAAATTGAAAAAAAATATTAAGCAAAATCAATTTTAAGATAAATTACTGTCAGGATAATGATAATTACGCGATCTTTGGGTATTTGCATCGGCGCTTCTACTGTTTCAGCAGTCATACTTAAAAAACAGAATAACTCTGTAATAATAGATTCAGTAAAAACTCTTGCTCATAACGGCAACCCCCGCAAAGCGGTTGCAGATATATTTAATGGGAAAATTCCTGAAAATATTGCAGCTACTGGAAAAAAATTCAGAAATTTCCTTAACCTAACCTCAATTTCAGAAGCCGAATCAATTGAACTGGCAGCTGAATTCCTCGGCCTCTCTGCTGATATTATTGTAAGTGCAGGCGGTGAGAATTTTATAGTCTATGCTCTTGATGAGAAAAATAAAATATCAAAAGTCGCAACAGGCAATAAATGCGCCTCGGGTACCGGGGAATTCTTCCTTCAGCAGATCAAGAGGATGGATCTTAAGACAGAAGAAGCAATAAGCCTTGGAGTTAAAGGCGATCCATATAATATCTCAGGTAGGTGCTCGGTTTTCTGCAAAAGCGACTGCACACATGCACTCAATAAAGGTGTGGCAAAGGAAAATGTCGTTGCCGGACTTTCGCGCATGATGGCTCAGAAAATAATTGAACTTACAACACGCATAAAGCATGATTCTGCAATAATCATCGGCGGAGTTGCAAGAAATAAAGCAATGATGAGATTTTTGAAAGAATACTTCGGAAACCTCATCGTACCTGAAGAAGCCCCCTGTTTTGAAGCACTGGGCGCTGCTGTATTTGCTCTTCAGAATGAGACAATAAAGCTTAAAACAGAAGAACTTTTCAGAGAAAAACATTCCACATTTACATTCCACAAACCCTTAAGCGACTTTATTGATAAAGTTGATTTTAAGGAAATTAACCGCAGTACAGCACACGAAAATGATATATGCATACTCGGATTAGATGTCGGATCTACAACTACAAAAGCTGTTTTGATAAGAAAAAATGATAATGCGATCTTAGCTTCGGAGTACTTAAGAACAAACGGAGATCCTGTCAGCGCTGCAGTCAACTGCTATAAAAGCCTTAAAAACCAGATAAACTGCAAAATTAATATTATCGGACTCGGTGTTACCGGTTCGGGGAGACATATTGCCGGACTGCATGCGCTTTCTGAGGGCGTAATAAATGAAATAATAGCTCATGCTGCTGCAACTATATATTTCGATAAAGATGCCGATACGATCTTTGAAATAGGCGGACAGGATGCAAAATATACTTACATTACTTCGGGTGTGGCAAGTGACTATGCTATGAATGAAGCCTGCTCTGCAGGAACAGGCTCTTTCCTGGAAGAGGCTGCAAAGGAATCTCTTGATATCGATTATACTTCTATAGGTGAAATTGCACTGAAAGCAAAAAACCCTCCTAACTTTAACGATCAGTGTGCTGCATTTATTAGCAGCGACATTAAAAATGCTCTGCACGAAGGATTGCTAAAAGAAGACATAATTGCAGGACTTGTTTATTCAATTTGTCTTAATTACACTAACCGTGTAAAAAGTAATCGCCCTGCTGGCAGAAAGGTCTTTATGCAGGGAGGCGTATGCTACAACAAGGCTGTCCCGGTTGCTATGGCAGCTCTTACGGGAAAAGATATTATTGTGCCTCCTGAACCCGGACTAATGGGCGCCTTCGGTGTGGCTCTTGAAATAAAACACAGACTTGAAATTGGACTGTTATCAGAAAGTTCATTCGACCTGGATCAGCTTATCAGCCGCAGAGTTGAATATGGTAAATCATTTTCATGTGCAGGCGGAGCTGAAAAGTGCGACAGAAAATGTAATATCTCTCTAATAAATATAGATAACAGAAAATTCCCCTTCGGCGGCGCCTGTGATAAATATTACAGCATTGGCCAGCTATCTGAAACTTCAAAGACTGTAGATAAAGACCTGGTGCGTCTAAGAGAAAAACTCATTTTTGAAAAATATATACATAAGAATGACTCTCTGGGAAGTGATAATCCGTCTGTTGGAATAACAAAGTCATTTCTGACAAATACCTTTTATCCTTTATACTATAATTTCTTTACAAAACTTGGCTTTAATGTAATCTTAGGTGATGAACCGAAAACTGCAGGCATAGATAAAAAGGAAGCTGCTTTTTGTTACCCGGTTGAATTAGCTCATGGATTTTTCCAGGATTTACTTGAAAAAAAGCCGGACTATCTGTTTTTACCCCATGTAACCGAGATTTATAACCCGAATACAGAGCTTCCTAAAAAAACATGTGTTCTTCTGCAGTCGGAAAGCTATTACCTTAAGACAGCATTCAAAGACGAGCTTAAGGACTTCAGAATATTAAGCCCTGTTCTTAACTTTTCTAAAGGTTACGAAACTGCAAAAGAAGATTTTCTAAGGTTAGCCTTTGAACTAGGGAAGGACAAACAGAAGGCTATTGAGGCATTTAATTTTGCTTCTTCAGAATTAAATGCAATGCTCAATGAATTCAAACAAATTGGCCGGAAAGCAATAAATGAACTGCAAAACGATCCGGAAAGATTTGCTGTTGTACTTTTAGGAAGAGCTTATAACGCATTCGCAAAAGAAGCTAACCTTGGAGTACCGCAAAAATTTGCCTCACGAGGAATTACAATAATTCCGCATGACTTCCTTCCTTATGATGATCTTGACAGCTACAGCCATATGTATTGGGCTATGGGACAGCAGATCTTAAGAGGAGCAAGGTTTATAAAAGAACACGATCAGCTTTTTGCTGCATACATAACAAACTTCAGCTGCGGACCTGATTCTTTTATAATTCCTTATTTCAGAAATATAATGGGCAGAAAACCCTCTCTGACGCTTGAACTCGACAGCCATTCGGCTGATGCTGGTATAAATACCAGGATTGAGGCCGCCCTTGATATAATTAAAAGCTTCAGACATTTAAACAGTAAAGGCCAAATTGAAGAAACAACTGATGAGTTCAGAGCACTTGAAATAATTGGTGAAACAAAAATAATTGACTCCTCAGGCCGTGAGCTTCCAATTACAGATAGTTCTGTAAAAGTACTTGTCCCTAGCATGGGACAACTGGAAACACAGGCTTTTTCAGCTGCATTCAGATATATGGGAATTAGATCCGAACCTCTTCCGGTTTATACTGCCGAAACTCTTACAGCAGGACGCGGCAATACGTCATGCAAGGAATGCCTGCCGCTGATATTAAATGCCGGCTCAATGATTGAATATTATCAAAAAAGACAGGATCCAAATGAAAAAACTTTGTTCTTTATGGCAAAAGGTGACGGACCATGCCGTTTGGGTCAGTATTATGTCTATCTGGAAGATATAATAAAGAAAAGAAAGATGGTGAATTTCGGCATTTATACGCTTTCAGATGAGGATTCTTATGAAGGACTTGGAAATAAATTTGTTATCCGTGGATGGACAGCCCTTACACTAGCTGCAATTATGAAGGATATTTACTACGCAATTCAGGCATTGGCTGTAGATAAAATAAGTGCAAATATGATCTTTAAGGAGCAATACTCAAAACTTCTTAATGTAATTGAAAAAGGAACGCAAAGGGATATTTACAATCAGCTAAAGCATACAACTGAAGTTCTAAGCCGGATAGAGAAAAAAGAAACGATTGAAAGGGCAAAGAAGGTTGTCATTGTTGGAGAAATATTTGTCCGCCACGATGAATTCTCCAGAATGGACCTTATGGAAAGACTAATTGAAAGAGGTTTCGTAGTAAAAGTAGTTCCAATTGGCGAGTATGTTTATTACTCAAATTATCTCGCACGACGCGAAAACAGAAATAACTCTCCCCTTAAAGATAATATTAAGTTTTCAATAAGGGATTACATACAGATTAGTATTGACAGAAAGATACGCAAAATATTATCAGGGTCAGGTTTTACTGAATATGACCTTCCGAAGATGAAGGAAATAATTGGAAGGGCTGAAAAATTCATCAGACCTGAAATGCCCGGCGAAGCAATTCTGACTGTAGGCTCTGCATTAAGGGAAATACTGGACCACGTTTCGGGTGTAATTTCTTTAGGCCCATTCGGCTGCATGCCTTCGCGAGTTGCTGAATCAATACTGAATGTCGAAATGAATATTCAGGGGAAAATGTATTCTGAGAACAGAGTTAATGGCAATAAGATATTAGCTGAGGATCTGCCTTTTCTTGCAATTGAAACCGATGGAAATATATTTCCGCAGATAATTCAATCGAAAATAGAAATATTTATGCTTCAGGCTGAAAGACTCCACTGCAAACTATTAAATTCAGAAAGATCAGTTGTAGAAAAATACAAGGATAAATTCTTAAATATTATTACAGAAAACAGAACAGAAAAAACTCTCCTTAAGAAAAATAAGCAGCCGGAATATAAAGAGGCT
>JBLNEL010000128.1:0-7333 GCA_050262615.1 Bacillota bacterium | reverse complement strand
AGTGTATGCCCCTTCCAAAGCGGGATCTGATTCTTCAGATTGACTTCTAGCCGGTGAAAATTGAAATCCCTGTATTTAGGTTTAAGTATCCCATCATCAAAATCATACTGACCATCAGGATTAAATTTATTCATTTCATAATTATACTGAACTTCTGCATGAATACCGATTGGATTAATGTCCGAATCAATATATGGCAATTCCTGATCGTGAACATATTTTATCTGAAAATTCCTTCCGATTAGATATGTATCCTTGGTCTTCGATACTAGTGCAGGAGGCTCTGAGTTAGGATAAATAAAACTGCCTATCGTACTGGTGTAGCTGCTGTATATAAACCTGAATTCTATATCGTTACCCCGGGCAAAGATCCTGTGCTTTGCTGCAATATCTGCTTCAAACAGACTATAAGAAACATCTATCGGGATCTTCATATCATACTGTACACCGCTATTGGTAGTATCACTTCCGAGCAGCAGATCTGTATTTGCCTCCCTTGAAACACTGTAGAGTTCGAGCGATAGTTCAGGCTTAAGTCCAAGATTAAATAGCAATGGCAATTTGTTCCTGTATTCAAAATTCAGGAAAAGATCTCTTTCCATTTTCCTGTTTATTGAGGCACCTGCAAAAAATGAAAACCTGTCGAGCATATCGCTGGATGTAATGTATAAACCCGGTTTTATTTTATCTATAAAATTATTTGAGGTTGTATAATTATCATACCTCAAAACTGGAAAGAATGTAACCTTGGTGAAAGACCCTTTATACTTTTCAGCTTTATAATCCGGTATTTCGGTATCGTTATAACCAACAAGGTTATTCATGTTGAATTGGGAAATATCGCCATTCAATCTTCCTGCACTTAATGGCTGGTTTTCTGCATGGATATATCTCTTTAAAGGATCTACCTTTCTCTGCTCTTCTTTTGTCAAAAGAAAGATCTTGTATCCCTGTGAAGTATAACCGGCATAGGCTATATCCCCGTTCGCCTTCACAGAAGGCATAAAAGCCCCACCTGTTACATTTGACAATTGCTCTGTGCTCCTTGAATGGAAGTCATAAGAATATATATTAAAGATTCCGCTTTCATCACACGAATAATAAAGCTTCCCGTCTGATGCAAAAACCGGATTCCTTTCATCAGCTTTGGTATTAAGTATGTATTCCAGACCTGAACCATCAGGCTTTACAACTGCAATATCACGCCCATTATTTATTGAGTAATCAAATACAATTAGACTATCATTATTAGAGAATCTTGGAGTAAATACCTGTTCTCCATTTTCAAAAAATGTCAAACGTTTGAAATTCTTTCCATTAATATCAACTGTTCCAACATTCGAGGTTCCATCTTTTTGAAAAATAAAAGCTATTTTCTGACCGTTATGTGAAACTGTTGGCTGATTTGCTCGAAGCCTTTCGGTTAACCTTGTCTCTTCCTTTTTATCTAAATCATAAACATAAAGATCATGAATATTTGCCCATGAGGGATTATCCTCACTCAGTTTTGCATAGATCACCTGATTTTTACCCGGTATCCAGCTTACTGTGGAACGGACATTTGCCTGAACCATCTCTTCAGTCTTTTTATTCAGATCATAAAGATAAAGATTTGAAAAACTGAAGTAATCACTGCTTTTACTCGAAACATAAAGAACTTTGCTGCCGTCTTCTGAAAATACAGGATAAAAATTGCCAAACCCTTCAGAAGCTATCATATCTCCTTTTATATTATTGGACATCACTTCGGCAGTTCTTTTAGCGTAGTCTTTTGTTAAGTAATCTCTCCACTCAGTATATAGCTCCTTTCCGGACTTCCCAAGTTCATCTGAAATAGCAGCATCTATTGTCCAGTTCTTAAAACTGCCAAGACCATGACTTATTTTCCTGAGCTTATCTTCACCATATTTTTCTGCAATGTATCTTGTAAGTGCAAATCCGGAATTATAAACTGATTCATTCCCTAAACTGGTCTTACTGAATTCCCCCATCTGATTCCATGAAAGCATATTGCCGTCAAGTGCATAACTGCGCAATATCATATCCCGGTGAGAATCCCAGTTATCATAATTGAATTCTTTTCTCATGTACTGTGCTGTTCCCTCTGCAAACCACGCCGGGACATTTATCGTGGCAATAGGATACGAAACAATTACATTTGGAAATCCGTAAAGTATATCCGGCCTGCGCTTATCTTCGTAGTTAAGAAACTGCATATATAAAGCTGGCCATGAGCGCCCTGCCTTTAAAGATGACTGGATCTGTACCATATGCGTAAATTCATGCGAAATTACATTACGAAGCCAGTTATGTGAACCTCTTAAATCAAAATCTAAGGCAGAAGACCATATTTCAATTTTGTTATCAAAGAAATAAGTTGCACCATTGGAGTAATCATCAATGTCCTTTATTACAAAATGAACTGTTTCAGGCTCATATTGATAAAGCGACGTGATTGGCCCCCAGACTTCTTCTGCTATTTTCAGAACTGTCCTGGCAGTCCTTTCAGTTTCTTCATGATAATGAACCTGAACGTGCTCCCCTTTAATAGTTAGCCAGTTTAATTCGGGATGAAACTCCGTAAATTGAGCATTTATCCTTACAAACCCTGCAAATAAAACAATAAGTATAAAAAAGAATTTCTTCATTTCAGTATTTTTTAATTAGAAAATCAACTTCAAGCTGCTTAAAATGCATTAAAACCTTTATGCATTGTTTCAGGCGACAAAATTCTACAAAATACAACACTTTATCCAGCTATTTTTCAATATCCTGACTCATATATCTCAGATACTTTCACATTCAAAGCCTGAAGACAGAATCATAAAATGCAATTGAGTTAGCAGATTTTGATGGATTGAAATAAAAGAGGCAGGATTTTCATATAATTCGGATCCTGCCTTTAGCTGAAAATACTTCCTTATTTAATAACAGCAATTTTAATAATGCTGTTTTCCTTTTTACCGGAAACTCCTGAGGCTTCAACTCTTGCCAGATATACTCCGCTTTGTATATCAGTAACATTCCATACAGTTTCATTATCAGATCCGCCCCGTGCATCTGAATTCAGCTCGGCTACAAATCCGCCTGCAAGATCAAAGATCTTAATGTTTATCTTTGAATCTTCAGATACATAATACCTGATGTTTGTTTCACTGCCGTAAACCGGATTAGGCCAATTATAGACCCTTTCCTTCGGAAAAAATGAAAGACCTGAAGCGCTGCCGGTACTTTTCTGAACAAGTGAAGCTGAATTCAGACTGTTTCCATACTCCTCAAGCCAGGATTGGAAAGGATAAGCTGATGAAATATTCCCTGAAGAAAGATTCCATCCGTAAAAATAATTGCTTTTTGTTACAACAGCTAAGGAAAGATTACCTGAATTATTTGGATTATTCGTCAGATTAAAGACAACAGGTGCTGAAATGCTGCTTCCTGCTGTCAGCGGGAAACCAGAAATAAGCTTGCCGTCACCTGTAAATTCAAATACTCTTCCATCTTTGGTATATGTCAAAATAACTGATTGACTCTGCGGATACCCGGAAACAAAAAGCGGACTTCCTTCAAAACCAATTGATTTTGGATCTTCAACTGGGAAGTTCTCGGCAGCTGCACCATTTAAATTTCTGGCCTCAAGCTGGTTCCCATTGCTGAAAAGAATGTAAAGCTGCCCGTTCTGCTTTAAATCAGCTAAGGAAAATGAACTTACCTGGTTTTCAGATTTTACAGAAAAACTGCTCTGAACTTTACCTGCAGAAATTACATAGAATTTATTGTCCGAAGAAAGTAATACTATTGATGTGTTTCCTGAAAGATCCCTCAGTAAAGCCGACTGCAATATATGCCCTTCTACAGATACTGAATTTCTCTGCTCATCAATTACATATGTTGTATTAGCATTGTTTGAAGCCAGAGCAAAGTAATTTAAACTGTCGGCTAATATCTGTCTAACCGCTAACGTTGAATCAAAGATATCCATATTGGATAGTATTGGAGCTATTGCAACAGACCCTGTGGTGTAATGAAGTATACGTCCATTACTCGTCCCTGCTAGAATTTCATAAAACCCTGAAGCAGTCTTTCTTATTACCGCTGGACTGGTCAGGTTATATTTACTTGTTGCAGATGCTTTTACCTTGGAGTTGCCGGAAGTAATAAAGAAATTTAAGTTATTCTGAAAGGTACCATATACTGATTCATTGTTATTCTGGCTCAATACAGCTGGCTTAGTTAAAGAAAAATTATTGACTGTATCTATAATGTTTCCATTTATATCAAAGCTGTAAAGATTTTTCTTGCTTAGAGCATAAAAATAATTTGCCGAAGTATTCCCTGAAGCTGTCAGATAACTTATAGTATCTGATACCGCCAGTTTCTTTTCGGCAACTGGAGTAACAGCTCCGCGCTTGATCAGGCTGAAACTCATCTTGTTTGAAATATCAGAAAAGTTCAGAAAATCCAGATTGCTGTTTGCTCCTGAATTGGTCCTTGCCGGAGGAACTGTGTTAAATGAAAATTCATTCTTATACAATTTTGAAGTATTTGTCTTAAACCAAAAATCCTCAGCTGTTCCCTCACCTACTACTTCATCTCCAAAGACTGTAGTGAATTTTTCACCTATATCCTGAACTCCATCGGCCTCTTCTATATCAACACCACGGTTAAATTTATCTGTGTTTATCTGATTTGCCGATATTTTAGAGTTTATCACATTTTCATCAATATGCCATATCACAATACCGCTGCCGGGTAAGGCCCAGTCAAATTCGTCAACATCTGTTATAACTCCCCTTAATGAATCAACACTGTATGAATAAAATCCGGTTGTGTCCTTCGGGAAGACTTTTGTAAACTTATCACTTCCTGCAATGTAGGTAACTGCTGCTCCATTTTTCAAGGCATCGCGGTTACGGTTTTCAACCAGGTAATATTCAGTTGAACTTATTGGTACTTTTATAACAGTTGTATCGTTTCCTGATGCCGCTCTAAGCGCAGTTAGAGAAATGCTCTGCCCTGCACCTGTTAATTCCGGTGTCAGCTGAACCTCAACCGGACTTAACCACCCCATATATATCTTTTCCCAGGGTGAGGGTTCCGGAGGAAATGTACCGGAATATGTAAAAATCGACTGCCCATCCATTAGCCCAAAACGGCCAATTGCACTTAGTCCAGTCTTCGTATCATAAAGATCCGGTAATCCTAGATGGCTGCCGAGATTTGCAGCAATTAATCCATTTATCGAAATCTGGATTAAATTTGGCGCTCCGGTAATATCTGTCATTTCCCTGCTTTCGGTCTCAGGAATAAACATTGTATTTAACTGTCCAAACCTGTTTACAGGTAAACCTGTTAAATCAGACTGAAAAATATTCCTTAAGGTCTTATCCCCCATATACAGCGACGGCAGATCTTTTTCATTGCCAAAACTGCCAGGCAGGGATATATCCCTTCCAACACCGGCATGAAAAATTGTAAAGACATCATACTGACTGAAATTTATATCAGGGTTCTTTTCCCTGACTGCTGTCCATACTTCCTTTGCAAGGTTTCCAAGCAGTGTGTAATCCTGTGAACTGCCTCCGGGAGGAGAATAACTTCTCATTGTCTTTGAAACAGTTGTCACTCCAGGCAGTATTTTATAGGCAATATTCAGTTTACCATTGGAAACCTTTCTGAAATAATTGGCAGCAAAATCCAGATGAAGTGAAAAATAGGATTCATCATGCGGCAAGGGATCTAAAATACTCTGGCCGTATGTTTTTGTATAAATACTTCCGAATTTCCCGTTTCCAAAGGTTGCATCATCTTTATCTGTCTGAAAATCCACCATAACAGCTAATATTTTTAATGTATCAACTGCGGCTTTTGGTGATGTTCCCAGATCAGGAGTAGTTTTACTAAAAAATGTTTGGGCAGTAATCCTGCCCAAACATATTGTAAATAAAAAAAGGAGAATATATTTTCGCATTTTCAGTTATATCCCGCGTGGTAATCCTTTAGTTTGAGCAGGAGCAGCACCCCAGCCTATGAGTAATGTAAATCTAAGTGTGTCATTTAATGGATGGTTTTCACCACCCTTAAATACTGATGTGGTAAGATAACTGAAATCAAATCCGTACATGTCATATCTGATACCGGCACCTAAAGAAACAAATTTTCTGCCTCCCATAGATGGATCCTCATAGAACATACCGCCTCTGACTGCAAACTGATAATCACCTGGAGTACCATAAACATATTCCAGACCCATAGAAGAAACAATGGTTTTTAATACTTCGCTCGTTGGTCTGTCTCCCCACGAGGTGACAATACCTTTCAGAAAATCTAGATTACCTCTTTCAATCGGGTTCCCGTTGGCATCCTGCTTTTGCTTTGTAACCAGAAGTTTGCTGAAATCAAGAGTATATATAAGTGAGTTGAATTCATCATCAACTACTTTATAAGCAAAACCTACTCTTAAACTAGTTGGAATTGGATCGGCCTGTGCTTTATTAATATAATAGATGTCAGGACCAATATTGCTTAGGTTAAATCCTAGACTGAATCTATTGCCAAGGTCTTCATCAATAAATGGCAATACTAACTTTTCCGGCCTCCACATAGCACCAAAGTCAAAACTTACTGTGGTGGCACTCCCGGAACCGCGCTGGTTTGCTACTTCAATTTCACCTGCCAGTTTGCTATGTATTATACGAAAATTAAGCCCTAATCCCCAGTCAGGGTGTACTTTTGTAGCATAGCCTAAAGTAAGAGCAGCATCAAAAGAATTAAACTTGCCGATTACATCAGGGCTGGATTCACCTGTTTGAATAAATTCGCCAAAGTTCATATATGTAAGGCTGGCTGTAATACTGCCTTCTATATCTTTAATATACTGACGATATGTGACATAATCGTAAAAGATATCTAAGTGGAATTGCGGCAGCCAGTTACTGTGCGTAATACTGACTTCGCTTCCGCTTAGGAAAGCAATACCTGCAGGGTTCCAGTAAATAGCAGACGAATTGTCAGCTAAACCACCGCCTGACTCTCCAAGTGCTCCCCCCCTTGAATCAGGTGCAAGCAGAAGAAAAGGTACAGCTGTTTCACCCCCCTGGGCAAAAGCAAATCTGCTCATCCCAATCAATGTTATACCAAGCAAAAGAAGCCTTGATATGATTTTCATCTTTATCCTCCGAAGTTAATTCTTTTATTTTTCAGATTTATAATTTATAATTTCATTTTATCTAATTACAGCAAGTTTACCTAAGACCTCCTGAGAATAGCCGTCCGAGAGAGTTCTTACGCTTAGTTTGTAGAGATAAGTCCCGTTTGCAATCATATTGCCGTCCTG
>JBLNEL010000127.1:0-2542 GCA_050262615.1 Bacillota bacterium | reverse complement strand
AAATGTCTTTGCTATATTGATAGCAGGCCTTTTAAGCAGTGCCTCAATTTCCGGCTTACTAAGTTTATCCAGGTAGTATGTTTTCATATTTTTTTAATCCAATCCAGATGATTAAACCATTTTTTTCTCTTTTTAACTCTTAATGATCTGTTTAATCTAAAAGATCATATTTTCTATCGGAAGAAGCAGAATTCCTGAAGCTCCCGCTGCTTTTAGATCATTCATTATTGCCCATACCTGATCTGCAGGAATTACAGCGTGAACTGCAAGTGAGTTTTCATCTGCAAGGTGCAGAACTGTCGGACTTTTTAAAGATGGAAGTATAGATGTAACCATTTCTAGTGACTGCTTAGGAATGTTCATCATTAAATATCTGGACTTTTTAGCCGACATGACCGAACGTATTCTTCCAATAAGGTCCAGAAGTGTTTCATACTTCTCCGGATTTTTTTTCAGATTATTATTTGATATCAGAACAGCTTCGGAATCAAATACATTAAATGATTTGTGAAGTTTATTCATCATCAGCGTAGTACCGGTTGATACAATATCACAAATCATATCAGCTACACCTAGGGAAGGTGCAATTTCTACAGAACCGCTGATTTCAATTATCTTTGCCTGAAGGTTATTTGCCTGCAGATATGTTCTTAAAATGTTCGGATATGATGTTGCAATAGTTTTTCCATTAATATCCTCAACCCTCTGTGGTATAGATTCAGCCGGCGCAGCAATCATCAACCTGCAGCGGCCAAATCCAAGTTTTTCACTTACAATAATATCAGCCTGCTTTTCATGAATGACATCTTCACCTACAATTCCAATATCAGCTACACCATCCTGGACATATTCGGGTATATCATCATCCCTTAAAAATAAAAGATCAAGCTTAAAGTTTCTGGCCGATACAATTAATCGTTCAGAATAAACATCAATATCAAGTCCGCATAGCCTGAGCAATTCGACTGATTTATCAGATAGACGTCCTTTTTTCTGTATAGCTAATTTCAGATTTCCGTTTTCCATTCACTTTCCTATTTGCTTTATTCTCTTAAAAACAAAAAACCCCGGCAGTTTGTGCCGGGGTTTCATATATATATAAACTTAATATAAAATACCTAGTATGATCCGGCACTGCGATGCAGGTAATGATGATGATTGCGATGATGCCAAACTGCTGCGATGAAGTTTGTGCCAGAGATAATATTTTTAGTTTTGTTTTTCATATTTATACTGTCAAACTTAAGAAAAAATAGTTTCCGATCAAAGCATTTTACAACATTAATTGTATAATACTACTATTTACATGAAAGTTTTTCTAAACTCCTGGCGAAATCTGCATGTCAGTTGAGTCAGGTTGCTTATATTGAATTTCTTAAGTATGTTAAATTAAGCCTGAAATATTAAAACTGAAAAACTCAGAGAATGCACCTTGAAGGAGAAAAGATGATATGATATGGCTATTATTTATACTCGCCTTTTTAGTTCCAAGAATAACAATTTTTATACTATGGTTTTTTACATCATGGTTCCACGGCATTTTTAATACATTCCTGTGGCCGTTACTTGGCTTTATTTTTCTGCCCGCTACGCTTCTCTGGTATACTATTGTTTACCATTATTTTGACAATTCCTGGAGCTTGATCCCCATTGTTGGCCTTGTTATTGCTATTATCGTAGATATTTCACCAGGCAGCGGAAGAAGATATTACAGGAGAAGAGATTATTAAGCTTATGGCATGTAAGTTTAAGGTGTGTAAGTTTAAGGCTTGTAAGTTTAAGGTGTGAGATTAAGAAGAAACAGGACCTTGTGATAATAAAAATAAAAGAATGCAGGAAATAAAATTATATTGACTCTAATTCCTGCATTCAGCAATTACTAAATTTAATAGTCTGATTACCTTTCTAAAAAGATAAAATTCTTACCTTTATAGTATGAGCTACTTTCTGCAGATCCTCAAAAAGCGAATGATTATATTTTGCATCAACATCAGCTATCACATAACCGATATTTTCGTTGGTACGCAGGTACTGTGATTCAACGTTTACTGAATTTTGTGCAAAGATTGTATTTATCTGTGAGAGTACACCGGGAACATTTTCATGAACATGAAGCAGCCTGTGAGAATCTTTAATTGAAGGCAGCTGAATTTTTGGGAAATTTACACTCGTAAAGGTACTGCCGTTCAGTACATACTCAAGGAGTTTATTTGATACAAACTCCCCAATATTAAACTGTGCTTCCTCAGTGCTGCCGCCAATGTGAGGTGTTAAAAGTACGTTTGGCAAATGCTGAAGCGGAGAATAAAAGCGCTCGTCTGGATCTTTCGGCTCCTCAGGAAAAACATCCAGCGATGCACCGGCAATTTTACCTGAAAGAATATTCTTGTAGAGAGATTCAATATCAACAACAAATCCGCGGCTTAAATTAAGCAAAATGACCCCATCTTTCATTAGACCAATCTCACGCTCTCCGATAAGATTATTATTTGTCGGATTGCCGTCGACATGCACAGTAACTATATCTACTGTCTTCAGCAGG
>JBLNEL010000126.1:0-12715 GCA_050262615.1 Bacillota bacterium | reverse complement strand
GTTCTATCATTCGGGGGAGTACAGAGAATCGGCCGAAGTGTTTGAATTCTTATTCAATAATAAAATGCTTCTAAAAAGTGAAATTGACCAGAGCTACGTTATGATTTCCAAATGCTATGCTAACCTGGGAAATATAAAAAAAGCAATGCTTTGGTGCCGTCAGGGCTTGGATTCTAACAGACTAAATTCTATCTTATATCTCCTGCTATGCAACCTTCTTCAGGAAGAAGACAATATTGTTGAAGCTATTGACGCAGCACAGAAAGCAATATACCTTGATCCAGATTATGTAATGGCTCATTTTACACTGGGAAGTATCTATAGAAGACAAAATAATAAAAAAGAAGCGTCAAGACATATGAACTCTGCTTTAACTATACTTAAGCGCATGGGAGATAACGAAACTGTAGAAGGAAGCGAAGGACTTTCAGCAGGTAGACTAAAAGATATTATTTCATCATTTTTATCCGGAAATCTGTAATTTCTGCAAAACAGATATCACAGATCTATATGAAAATTTCAAATAGACCAAGAATAGTCAAATAAAAAGAAGAATATGAAGGAAATAAAGAAAGTAAATATTAATCCCTTTTCTGCCGGTCAATTGAGTGAAGAAGTAGAGAGAAGAATATTAAAGCAAAGAGCTTCTGAACTGGCAAAAGAAGCAGAAAAAGAAAAAGCAGCTGCCGAATCACTTGATATTCTCTTATTTCACTTGGCAGGTGAACAGTATGGTTTCGAAACCAGATTTATAAAAGAGGTTATTAATCTTAAAGATTTAACTTCCCTTCCACTGGTACCTTCCTTTGTTAAAGGAGTAATTAATGTCAGGGGTGAAATCATTTCTGTACTGGATCTAAAGGTGTTCTTTGAATTGCCCGCAAGCGGTATTACCGATATGAACAAGGTTATACTTCTTCATCAGTCTGATATGATCTTCGGCATCCTGGCAGACAGGATTGCTGGCGTTATTCAGATCCCTACTGAAGAACTTCATACCGGACTGACAACACTTAAAGGAATAAGAGAGGAATACCTAAAAGGAATTAATAGCGGAATTATTGTTCTGGATGCAGAGAAAATATTAAATGATAAAAAAATAATTGTTTACGAAGAAGTGTAAGCAGTCTTAGCCTTTTATTTACAAAAGTTTAATCTACTATAGGAGAAAAATTAATGCAGTGGTTCTTAAATATTTCCACGCGGACAAAACTTTATGCTGCGTTTGGACTGATTCTGTTATTTACACTTATATTGTTTGCATTAGTAAGCGGTTCAATTCAGCAGATCCGGGAGGCTCAGAAACTCTTAGCCACTAAAGACTTTAACGTTGCAGTTCAAACTGTTGAACTAAGGTCAAATGTCAATAGGCAGAGAGCCAGGACACTCGAGATGATACTTGAGAAAAACAGGAAGGTACAGGAGTCTATTCATCAGGATATTTTGCAGAGAAGACAACTGATCTATAGCATTTTAGATACTCTTGAGATCAGCTCCAGAGGTGATGCTTACCTTGAAGGTGGAACACAACAATTAAGACAATTATATACAGATTATGCCAGAATAAGGGATGAGGAATTTAAACTTATTTATGCAGGCAGACAGACTGAGGCTTTAACTTTAGGATCGGAAACACAAAAAACTATTTATGAAAATATCAGAAACAAAGCCCTTGCTATGGATGATTATGCCTCCAGGGAAGTAAAAAAACATCTTGCTCAGACAAATGACCTCGTAAACAATGCTAACAGAATGTTTATTCTTTTCGGAGCGGGTCTTTTTATTTTAATAATGATAATTGTTTTTTACCTGAACAGAATAATATCCCAGCCTTTAAACCAGATCAAAGCCGCAGCAGAAGAAATTGCTGAAGGTAACCTTAGTCTTGATGTACCGAAAATGAACAGAAAAGATGAAGTGGGTGTGCTCTGGGAAACTTTTGGTAAAATGATCAGTTCATTAAAGGATTATGCAGGTCTTGCAAACAGAATAGCTAAAAACGATCTGACAGCACATGCAAGCCCTAAATCAGAAAAAGATGTCCTGGCAATTTCATTGAACCACATGGTTGATTATCTGAAGAAATATACATCAGATCTGACTGAAGCAATTAACGTACTTAGCTCCTCCTCAGCTGAGATCTTTACCGGCACAGCAGAACTGGCGGCTAATGCATCTGAGACTGCAAGCGCAATTGGCGAGACAACTTCAACAGTTGAGGAAGTAAGAAAAACTTCTGAACTTTCTAACAGCAAATCAAAGGAAGTACTGGAAATATCCCAAAAAGCAACCGATTATGCCGAAATGGGCAAGAGATCAACAGAAGAAACTATTGGCGGAATAAATAAGGTTGGTAAACAAATGGAAATTATTGCCGATAGCATCATGCGCCTTACTGAACAGAGTAAGGCAATCGGGGAAATAATTTCAACTGTTAATGACCTTGCTGAGCAATCAAATCTTCTGGCTGTAAATGCTTCAATTGAAGCTGCACGCGCCGGCGAACAGGGTAAAGCATTCGGAATTGTAGCACAGGAAATCAAGAGCCTGGCTGAACAATCAAAACAGGCAACTTCACAGGTTAAGGCAGTTCTTAATGACATTCAGAATGCAATTAATTCTGTGGCACTTGCAACCGAACAGGGAGAAAAAATAGTCGAAAGTAATATCAAACTGGCTGCTCAGTCTGAGGAGTCCATTGTCAATCTGACCGATACAATTGGAATAGCAAAAGATTCGGCAATTCAGACCTCTGTTATCAGCCAGGAACAGCTTATCGGCATGAGCCAGGTTGCAATTGCTATGGAAAATATTAAGGCTGCAAGTACGCAGAGCGTTACAACTACCAAACAACTCGAATCCTCTGCCCGTAACCTTCAGCAGCTGAGTGAAAGATTAAGAGAGACTATTGCAGTCTTCAGGACTTAAATTTTTATGGATGAGAATTTCTTTAAAAGGCTGCTTGCCACATATAAAATAGAAGCTCAGGAGCACCTGCAGGTGATGTCTGCAGGAATGCTTGACTATGAAAGTTCAACTGATGATACTAAGAAAAATGAACTGATCGAGGATATCTTCAGGGCTGCCCACAGTCTTAAAGGAGCATCTAGAGCGGTGAATCTTACTGAAGTTGAAGCTATGTGCAAAAGCCTTGAATATATATTTTCAGCATTAAAAAGAGGCGATCTAAAGACTTCGCCTGCATTATTCGATACACTCCACAAAGCATTCGACAGCATCAGTCTTTTCCTTAGCACTGATGACGAGAATCAGAAATTTCAGTACGCAGGTGATATCAAAAAAATAACAGAACGACTTTCAATAGATCACTTCCAGCAGCAGTTGCCCGAAAACAGTTCAATTCAGAGCCTGCATGAAAACCTTAAGCAGGAACCGGAAGTAAAAATTGAGGATAGCACTTCAGATCACCCTGATAATCATAAAACAGCATTAGACCGTATCAGCCTTTCATCTGACATGATTAGGGTTTCTGCTACAAAACTCGACTCACTTTTCCTGCAATCTGAGCAATTGCTCGCTGTTAAACTTGCAAATGACCAAACCGCTGATGAACTTTTTAATATGCAGAGAAATATTGAGCAATGGAAAAGAGAATGGAATAAAGTAAACAATTATTTCAGAAGACTAAAAAGCAAATCCGAAAACACGATTTCTGCTAAGACAAGGGATGAGGAGGATACAAAATTCGTTGATTTTATTGAGAGAAATAACAGCCTGATCACTGAATTAAACGAGACTCTGAAAAAACTGACTAAATTAACACGCCAGAACAATAGAACTTTCGGTGGTATGTTAACTGAACTGACAGACGACCTGAAAGAAATTCTGATGCTTCCTTATTCAAGCCTTGCAGATCTGTTCCCAAAACTTGTAAGGGATCTCTCGCGTGACCTTAATAAGGACGTAGGCTTTGAGATCACTGGCGCTGAATTACAAGCCGATAGACGTATTCTTGAAGAGATCAGAGATCCGTTAATCCATCTTGTAAGAAATAGTATTGACCACGGCATTGAAATCCCTGCTGAAAGAATAAGAAAAGGAAAAGACCCTAGAGGAAGAATTAAGGTTTCTGTTGAAAAACTGGAAGGTAACAAGATCAGGATAATTTTTGAGGATGACGGAAAAGGTATTGATATTGCATCACTAAAAAGATCGGCTGTTGAAAAAGAAATAATTACAAGAGAAGATGCAAGATCATTAAAGGATTCAGAGGCTATATCACTTATATTTCATTCGGGTATATCAACCAGCCGTGTTATTACTGATATATCCGGACACGGACTTGGGCTGGCAATTGTAAGAGAAAAAGCAGAAAAACTTGGCGGTGTTGTCGATGTTGAAACAGAAACTGATAAGGGAACAAAGTTTATAATAACACTTCCGCATACACTGGCTACCTTTAGGGGAATTGTTATAAGCTGTTCCGATAGATTATTCGTCGTTCCTGTTGCTAATGTGGAAATGGTCCTTACAATCGATAAAGAAAACCTGAGAACTATCGAAAATAAGGAAACAGTTTTTATTAATAATGCCCCTGTTTCGCTTGTTTTTCTAAGCGATATACTTGATTTAAACAGAAAGGGAATCGGACAGGATGGCTTGCTTAATATTGTTCTACTGCAGGCATCAGGCAAAATTATTGCAATGGCCATCGATAAAACCTTATATGAGCAGGAGATACTTGTAAAACCATTTAACAAGCAGCTCGCCAGAGTACGTAATATTTCCGGAGCAGCAGTTTTAGGCAACGGAAAGATTGTTCCGGTATTGAATGTTCCTGATATAGTAAAATCAGCAGAAAAATTAACTCCCGGTGCTGCTTTGGCCGAAAGTGCCTTAAGCAGTGATGAAAACGCGTACGAAAAGAATATCCTTGTTGTCGATGACTCAATTACATCAAGAATGCTGCTGAAAGATATTCTTGAATCTGCAGGCTATAACGTCAAAACTGCCATTGACGGTATTGATGCAATGACTACACTCAGAGTCGAAAATTTCGATCTTGTAGTCTCAGATATTGAAATGCCGAGAATGGATGGATTTGATCTTTGCCGGAGTATTAGACGGGATGAGAGATTCTCCTCTGTTCCTGTCGTATTAGTTACAGCACTCTCCAGAAGAGAAGATAGGGAAAAAGGAATTGATTCAGGCGCTAATGCTTATATAGTAAAAAGCAGCTTCGATCAGAGTAATCTCCTTGAAACCGTAAAAAGACTGCTATAACATAAATCTTTAAGAGGTTGGGATATCGTGAAAGATAATGATCAGAAAAAACGGAGTTCTAAAGACAAGATAAAAGTGCTGATAGTTGAAGATTCGGCTGTAATGCAGGAAATGCTTTCTGCTATACTTTCCTCTGATTTGTCTCTTGAAGTAATAGGTGCCGTCAGTAACGGCCTTGAAGCTATTGAATTTGTCAGGAAAAATAAACCCGATGTGATTACTATGGATGTAAATATGCCGGTAATGAATGGACTGGTTGCTACAAGACAGATAATGGAAACAACTCCCATTCCGATCATAATCGTCAGCGAAACGGTAAATCCCAGAGACGTTAATGATACTTTCAAAACATTAGAAGCCGGTGCAGTTTCAATTATCCACAAGCCTGCCCCTTATGGAACTGAAAAAAACAAAACCTATAGCAAAGAACTATGCCAAAAGGTAAAACTTATGTCCGAAATAAAACTGGTCAGAAGAATACCCGGAAATTTTAATAAAGCAAATAGCAATGATCCGGTTTTGTTCAATGCTTCAATGGAAAATCTTAAGCATGAAATAAAAAAAAGGCTTTCTGTTGTTGCAATCGGCGCTTCCACCGGCGGCCCTGTTGTACTGGAAAAAATACTTTCAGGACTTCCTAAGTCTTTCCCTTTGCCTGTTTTGGTCGTTCAGCATATAACTGCCGGATTCACTTCCGGACTAGTTGACTGGCTGAATGCAACCTCATCAATTCCGGTTAAGATACCTTCTAATGGAGAGGAAATTTTGGGCGGAATGTGTTATATTGCCCCCGATAATTATCACCTGAAATTAAAGAGCAACGGCTTTGTTCTTCTTTCTGAAGAACCGCCTGTTTATAATTCAAAGCCTTCGGTTTCTGTTTTATTCAAATCGGTTGCGGAAGCTTACGGTGCAGGTGCTATTGGTATAATTCTTACTGGAATGGGAAAAGACGGTGCAGATGAGCTAAGGCTGATGAAGGATAAAGGAGCTCTGACCATAGCACAAAATAAGGAAACTTCCATTGTCTTCGGTATGCCCGGAGAAGCTATAAAAGCTGGAGGTGCTAAGTTTGTACTCCCTCCTGAGGATATATTATCAGTTTTAGTTGAAGCCGCTGAAATAGCAAAATAAAACCATTAGATACTTTAATATAATACTCCGGTAAAATATAATACCCCGGCAAAAATACTTGAGAAAATATGATAAAAAGGGAAATCTTAGTTGCCGAAGACAGCCTTACACAGTTAGAGCAGCTAAAGTACATTCTGGAATCCAATGATTACATTGTCCATACCGCACGCGACGGACAATCCGCTTTGGAAATGCTGAAAGATAGGAAACCAGGCTTAATCATTTCAGATATTGTAATGCCTTTAATGGATGGCTATACTCTCTGCCGGAAAATTAAAAGTGACAATGAACTTAAACATATTCCTGTTATGCTTCTTACTAATCTCTCTGATCCGCAGGATGTTATAAAGGGACTTCAGGCAGGAGCAGATAATTTTCTGACAAAACCTTATAATGAAGACTTCCTCCTTTCGAGAGTTAATTATATAATGATCAACCAGGAGGTAAGACTTCATTCAATGGCCTCTAATATGGGCATTGAGATTGTCTTCGGTGGAGAAAAATACTTCATTAACTCCGACAGAATGCAGATTATTGATCTTTTGCTCTCAACTTATGAGAATGCCATACAGAAAAATAACGAGCTTACCGAGGCTAACAGAAAACTAATGGAAATGCATCATGAACTGGCGCAGAAAAACAGAGAACTTGAAAAGGCAAACGAACAAAAAAATAAATTCTTAAGAATGGCAGCGCATGATATACGTAATCCAATAGGATCTGCCCTGGCTTTCAGTTCATTTCTTGAGGAAGAAGCTGGCAGCAAGTTAAGCCAGACACAGTTAGAGTATCTTGGATATATAAAGGAATCTAATGAGTTTGTCCTTCAGCTTCTGAATGAACTGCTTGACATAGCAGTAATCGAATCAGGTAAGCTTCAGCTGAATAAATCTAGAGTAGACCTTTCTGCACTTATTAAAAGAAATATTTCTGTTAACAAGATAATTGCAGATAAGAAATCTATAACAATTAAAGTCTCATCGTGCGAGCAGAGTTTCAAACTGGATATTGACTGCACAAAGATCGAACAGGTATTAAATAACCTTATATCAAATGCAATTAAGTTTTCGTTTCCGGAAAGTATAATTGAAGTAAAAATTTGCAAAATCGGCAGCGAGGCAATCGTTGCTGTTATTGATAATGGCCAGGGAATCCCTCAAACTGAACTCGATAATCTCTTTAAGCCTTTTGCAAGAACAAGCGTACAGAGTACTGCCGGGGAAAGAAGTACAGGTCTGGGTCTTTCTATAGTTAAGAAAATAGTTGAAGCCCATGAAGGTAAAGTCTGGGTCGAAAGCCAGGTCAGTAAAGGATCTGCATTTTACTTTTCTCTTCCATTAGTTCCGGAAAGAAATTAAATATAATTAAAGCGGAACCATACACTAAGCTCCGCTTTCGAAAAATAATCCCTCGGAAATAAATTACTTTTTTAGATATTATCCTTTGAGAATTTGATAATTTAATAACTCCTTAGGATTTGATCATTTTTTTCAACTTGTCAATTTCATCTCTCAAAACTGCTGCACGTTCGAACTCAAGATCTTTTGCTGCAGCTATCATTTGTTCTGTCAGCTGGTCAACTAAGTCCTTCTTCTGATCATCTGTCATATATCTGACTACAGGTTCTGCAACCTTGCTGAATGCAGCCTCTTGTTTTTCAATATCCTTCTTCCGCACATCGGCAATCGAGGTTGAGTTCATAATTTCCTCGACACTCTTAAATACAGTCATAGGTGTTATGTTATTTTCTATGTTATATTCTGTCTGAATAGCACGCCTGCGGTTTGTCTCGTCTATGGTTTTTTTCATCGACCGGGTAATATTGTCTGCATACATAATTACCTTACCGTTTGCATTTCTGGCAGTTCTGCCTGCAGTCTGCATAAGCGAGCGTTCACTTCTTAGGAACCCTTCTTTATCAGCATCAATTATGGCAACAAGCGATACCTCGGGAAGATCCAGCCCTTCTCTTAAGAGGTTAACGCCGACAAGAACATCAAAATCACCCAGCCTCAAATCCCGCACTATCTCTACGCGTTCAAGTGCATCAATATCACTATGGATGTATTTTACTTTAATACCGATCTTATCCAGGTAATCTGTAAGATCCTCTGCCATCTTTTTTGTCAGTGTAGTAACAAGCACCCTTTCTTTTTTCTCAACTCTGATCCTAACCTCACCTATAAGATCATCGATCTGACCCTTTACCGGACGAACTTCAATTTCAGGATCCAATAACCCTGTCGGACGGATTATCTGTTCGACAAATGCACCACCTGTCCTTTCTAACTCATAGTCAGCTGGTGTTGCACTTACATAGATAACCTGATTTGTCATCTTAAGAAATTCGTCGAATTTCAAAGGACGGTTATCTAACGCCGATGGAAGACGGAATCCATGCTCGACTAAAACTTCCTTTCGCGAACGGTCGCCGTTATACATTCCTCTTATCTGCGGCACTGTAACATGCGACTCATCAATTATAAGCAGGTAATCCTTAGGGAAATAGTCGAACAGACAGTAAGGCCTTGATCCCGGCGGTCTGCCGTCCATATGACGCGAATAGTTCTCAACACCTGAACAATAGCCGATCTCCTTTATCATTTCTATATCATACCTTGTACGCTGCTCTAGCCTTTGAGCTTCAAGATACTTTTCCTGTTTGTAAAAATACTGGAGCCTCTCGCGCAATTCCTCTTCAATTGTTACTATTGCGCGTGTTACCTGTTCTTTTGTAGTAACAAAATATTTTGCAGGATAAACTGCAATAGAATCAACTTCCTTTATAACGTTTCCTGAAACCGCATCAATTATAGATATCTTTTCTATTTCATCACCCCAGAATTCAATCCTGACAGCTTCCTCATACTGATAGGCAGGTATAACCTCTACTACATCACCCCGGGCACGAAAAGTACCTCGCGAAAAATCCGTGTCATTCCTGACATAGTAGATATCTATCAGCCTGCGCAGAAGTTTCTTTCTGGGAATCTCTTCCCCTTTTTTTACAAATAATATCTGATTTGCATATTCCTGTGGCGCACCAATGCCGTAAATGCAGCTTACACTTGCTACAATAATAACATCCCGCCTGCCTTCAATAAGCGAGGTGGTAGCTTTTAGCCTTAAACGGTCAATTTCTTCATTTATCGCAAAATCCTTCTCTATATACAGATCCCTCTTTACAACATAAGCCTCAGGCTGATAATAATCATAATAACTTATAAAGAATTCGACAGCATTATTGGGGAAAAAGGACTTGAATTCCGAATAAAGCTGCGCTGCCAGAGTCTTATTGTGAGAGATTATTAAAGTAGGTCTATTAACTTCCTTTATAACATTTGATATTGTATATGTCTTTCCGCTGCCTGTAACTCCAAGGAGGATCTGATCCTTTTCTCCCCGGTTTATGCCATTTACTAACTGCCTTATTGCCTCGGGCTGATCGCCTGAAGGTTTATAGGATGAAACAAGTTCGAAGTTTTTCATTCTCTTTTATGTCTATTCCTTTGATGAATAACTTGTAAACTATAAAAATGCTGAAGAAATTCAAAATATGAAGGATAAAAAAACAGTGTTAAAAGCTGCCTTCTTTATGTGTATGCTTGTATAAACGACCTATCTGGTCTAAAACTTGCCCGTTAAAAGAGGATTCTTACTCTTGTAGTCTATGATTTTATTTAAGTCTATGAATCAAAAAGAGTCTATGATTCATAAATAATTCTATGAATCATATAAGACAGGCTCTTTTCTACCATTACTTGTGGTGCTTAATGGAGAACTGAATGGCATACCTTATCAGTTCAGGCAAACTTTTAAGGTTAAGCTTCTGCATTAAATGGCTGCGGTGTGTGTCAATGGTTCTTTTTCCAAGTGCTGTCCTTTCGGCTATTTCTGAGCTGGTAAGTCCCTCACCTATAAGTTTTAAGATCTCAAGTTCCTTTTCAGAAAGACTGTTACTGATAGTCGGATCTTCACCTGCAAATGAATCGAACTTGCTTATTAGCTGTTCAAGCTTTTCATCTGTCCATTTGGCTCCAAAATATTTCTGCCCGTTAAAAACTGCCCTGATTGCATAAATAAGCTCACCTTTAAGTATATTTTTACTTATCAGTCCCAACCCACCCGCTTTTAGACAATAATATATATATTCATCACCTTCGTGCATTGACAGAAAAAGCGCCCTTACAGAACTGTCTTTTTCTTTGATCCTCCTGACTGCATCTGTACCAGAGATAAACGGCATAGAAATATCAGTCAGAATAACATCAGGTTTAAGTTCGAAATATTTGTCCATTAATTCCTGACCGTTTTCAACCTGCCCGACTATAAAAAATTCGCGGGCATCCTCAAGAAGGCTTATTATTCCACTTCTGAAAAGCGCATGGTCATCGGCTACGATAATTCTGATACTTTGATTCACTTGTCAACTCACTTTCGGGATTTCTACTATTATTACTGCTCCGCTTTCAGGCGAAAAATCTATTTTCATTTTACCATCCAGGTTTTCCACCTTTTCCACTATAAAGTCGAGTGGAAGACTGGAAGATGTGCTGTATTCCTTTAGCGGAATCTCATCGTTTGGACTTCCTGTTCCATTATCAGTAAAGAAAAGTTTTACTGTTTCTGGTGCATCTATAAGTTGAATATTAAACTCAGAGAGATTAGAACTGCTTAATCTGTTTTGCAGTGTTTCCTGTGTTATCCTGTACAAATGTGTCTCAAGTTTATGGTCCATCTTAATTCGGCTGTCAATTATATCTATACTTCCCTTAATACCTGTCTCATCTGTAATAGCATGGCAAAATGAGGTCAAAGCAGGCCCCAGTCCCATTTCATCTAATATTCTGGGTTTAAGACTGTAGGAGATAGTCTTTATTTGTTTAAAGCTTTTTTCAAGCAGGCTAAGAATATCTATATATTCATTTGTGCTGTCATAATAAGAGAAAAGCTCTCTATGCTTCTGGAGTTTCACACGGATTGAAAGCAGATTTTGCCCGATTGTATCATGCAGCTCAAGTGCCATCTTTTGCTTTTCGTCCTCAAGAGCCTCATGTATCCTGTTTATAGACCTTTTTAATTTTGAATTGGCCTGCTTAAATTCTTCTTTTGTGTATTCTGACTGGTCTGGTCTCTGAAAATAAAGAAAAGCCGCCTTTAAGACCGGATTCCCCTTAATTGTAATTTTATGAAATGTATTACAAATCTTGCCTGAAAAATCTAAGGTCCCTGCATTGTTTATGAGGTCTTCAATATGACTTTGCTCAACAGGCAATAGTTCATTAATTTCTTTTGCCTTTAAAATATCCTGAAACTCCGCTCCGCTGCATGTTGCACTAAAGTAGGTTATCCTGCCATTAATATCCAGGCAGACTACCGGATTAGGATATGAATCTGCAAGCTGTCTTACAAAAAAGGGTACTTTGGCAGGACTCTTTCTGCGGACAGGCGACTTCTTAAAATATTTATATTGGATTTGTTGAGTCAAAGTATAACTATAGTATTTTTTTCAATCTTAATTAGAATAAAAGATCTGCTTTATTAAAATTTTTAAGTCTTAGCTCAAATATAATTTATCTCAGAACAAAAAAAATCAGTAATTATACGTAGTCCGATGTTAAAGGTACGTAGTGACATTATTTTTAGTAATAGCCTGGTACTTTTATCATTTTTTGCATTTTATAAATCCCCAAAACTGCCTAAATGAAGCAAAAACAGCATTATTTTAGAACCCTTCTGCTATTCTCCTCAAAAAATGTGAATATTCAGATTAAACATAGACCCAAAAATCAAAAAAAAGAGATCATTTACCTCCCGGATTTCCTTAAATAAAGGGTTATTTGGAAGAAAACACTACGTACCCCTTGCACTAAGATTCAGTAGTTATACTGATTTTTTTTATTTATATGAAATATATATTGCCACCGGTTAAATGACGGTTCTTACAAATAAAGGATTGTTATTAAGTAACAGGTTTTTCAGTCAATAAATAATGGAAAGTGATAATGCGGGCAAATGCCAACTACAATGTGATGAACTCTTTGAAAATGCTTGAAAATAACAGATTAACTCAGCTGGAATTACACAGCTTCACTGAGTTTTGTTGTAATGTCTCCTACTCATGCGTAAACAAAAGAAGAAAAAGCTTAAGCCGTTTAACAAACAAATATGGCACATCACTTCAGGATATTGCTACAAATGCCCTTATTCCGCTTTTTTCAAAAAATGAGAGGGATGAATTCTACATTCTGAAAAATGCCTATAAGAACTGGTATCCGGCTATTCAGACTCAGAATGATGCAATAGATTTCTTAAATAAAATTATAGAACACAGAGT
>JBLNEL010000125.1:0-4107 GCA_050262615.1 Bacillota bacterium | reverse complement strand
ATACATTTGTCTGTTATTTTTTTTAAACCAGCTTTATTAGGGTCGGTTAATCCTGGCCGGAAGGAAGTAGGTTTCAGTTCATCTGAAATGCAGTCGGCATAAACATAGAATCCGGAGGAATCCTTAACTATTGCAATACCGTTCTGGTCATGAATGCAGCTGAAGAACTCATCACCGCTAGCGAAGCAGCTAAAGGTTGTTCCGTCAGGCTGAAGGAGATGTAGAGGGACATTAGAAAGCGGGGCAGGAAACACAGCTGTTGAAAAGCTGAGAATAAATATAAGCATAAAGGCTGTCTTCATAACAGGCTCCAGACTTAAGGTTTAGCCAGTCGCCGGGTAGGGGCATAAATTCATTCACTGAAATTATATACAGCAGAAATGATAAACACAAGTCAGATCAATTGATCTCCTGAGGAAAGACCTTTTCTGATAAAAAAGTTTATGCAGAAAAGTTCTTTCCACAGGGAACCGGCATATACGGATTATTTTAGAGTATGTCCGCACTCAGCTGCACTGTTATGCTGGTCATGAGCACTACAGGAAACACCCGAATCACAAATTTCACCTTTTATAAATTTGCTAACAAGGTTTATAACATCACCCTCACAGCCCCTTATAACATCAATCCCGTTATAGTTCAGAACATTTACAGCGCCCGGGCCCATATTACCAGCAAGCAAATAATTTACTCCCATCTGATTTAAAACAGAGGCAATATTTGATTTACAGCCACAGCCTTCGGGAGATTTGATTATTTCTGCACTTTGTATTTCCTTATTTTCTATTGTGAAGACTGTGAAAAATTCGCAATGGCCGAAATGTGAATCGACTAAATTGTTATGTGTGGTTGGTACCGCTATTTTCATTTTTTCCCTCATTAACATTTAGGTTTGTATTTATTTTTTAATTCAGCAGACATTTCCTCAGATATCCGGATAGCATTACCATTAAGAATGCTTTGGGCTAATTTTTTTCTGGCTTTTGCAACAATTCTTCCGAATGTTGCTCTGGAGATATTCATCTGTATGGCAGCAAATTCGTGTGAGTGGTCAAGATAATCGGCCAGCCTGATAGCTTCCAACTCATCCGGTTCAAGAATGATTTCTTCAAGTTCACTCATTGGAATCCCCCGCGGTTTAAAATAATAAGCTGCAGGGCTGCATCTAACAATTCTTTCTTTTTTAGGTCTTGTCATAATGTTTTTATCTAGTTATGAGCATATGCTCATAACTAAAATATAAATTATTATTAACATATCCAAACTAAAATGTGACTTCAACTGAAGAATATTTTTCCTGAAGAATACTTTTATTAAAGATTTATTTGTTCTGTCATTAACCTAAAAAAGAAAAGCAAAAGGGGAAAGTATTTAAAAAGTATGCGAAAGAACTATATTAAAGCAATTTGCAATAGTAAACTAGTTTCATAAGAAGAACAAAAAGCAGTAACAGTAAAAAAAATATCACCCCCGGTGATTTGTTATATCAGAGGAGGTGATTATTAAATACCATAGACTATTCTTTAGCAGCCACCGACGGCCCTTTTTGCAGACTGCCTGACGACTCCTGTTGTCTTTGATTGTTCAATCATTAAAGGGATTACCTTTTTTGCATTTGCGCGGAAGCTGAAAGTATCCCTTTGCTGTTTATTTTGCGCGATTTTACTTTCATCAAAGTTTATAATGCCGGATATAAAATCATTAAGTCCACCTGAGAGGATCCTTATATTTTCAAATCCAAGTTCGTGAGCAACTGCTGCCATTTTTCTTTCGGTAATTTCATCATCGCATATGAAAACATTTATTTTGTGTTTTATCAGCAGAGGTTTGGAAGCCTCCTTTTCAAATAAATTACTTACTGATAAAGAAACAGCTTTGGGCAGATGGAATTTATCAAAATCCTTTGCAGAGCGGAAATCAAATATCTGAAGTTCGCTTTCCTTATCAATAATTCTGTAAGCAAGTTCGTCAGAAGAAATAGTTTTTATATTGTGTTCATTTACAAAGTTAATATCTTCAGATTTTTTTAGCAGATCAGATTTTTTTTCCGGAAGAATAAAAGCTGCAAATGTTAAGACAACGCCTACAATCGAAAGACTTACATAGTAAGGAGTAAGTCTTACAGATGGTTTATTTACACCGTTGACCTTATTTTCAATTATTGATGTTGCCCAGAAGGCAGCAAGTGCAACGGCTGAAAGCAGGAAGGCAAAAAGTGACTGAGGAATATGTAATGTATCAAAAATCTGAGGGCTTCCCCAGTTAGCAGACTTATACAGTGTTTCAAAGAGAGGGTATCCTTCTGCAAAAACGAGCACTCCAAGGAAAGATCCAGCTACAAAAATAATTGCATCGATCTTTCCGATTGCAGCTGCGGCAAGACTGGTACCAGGGCAAAATCCACCGATCACAAAGCCTAGTCCCATTATCAATCCACCAACGATTGCTGACCAGAGGAAAGTAGGGTTTATATAGGTAAGGTTAATATCAAGAAGCCCGAAATGTTCAAGTGCAACTACGCCTATCATAGCAACTACGCCTGCTGTAAAGAATACTCTTAACACAGTAAAGTCATAGCCATAGAAAAGTCCGACCAGTTTTTTTGAAGTAGAGAATCCTGCCTGTTCGAGGACAGCGCCAAAGAGCATACCCAAAAACAGGGCAATTACCAGGTTTAATTCATTTCCGATTATATCAGGAACTAGTGGTCCCATTGTAAGATCTCCTCTTTACTAATTTATATCCACAGTTTTCTAAAGAAATAGGCGAAAGCATAAGCTCCGCCGAAAATAGCGAGCATAGTAATTATACCGCCAGTTGACATAACAGCCATACCGCTAAGAGCAGCACCACTTGTGCAGCCACGGCCGAGCTGAGCGCCGAAGCCAAAGAGGGCTCCGCCAATAAGTGCTCCAGCTATTCTTGTTTTTGAAGTAATTTTAGGGCTATGCTCTAAAGTGAACTTAAGTCTGTTTGAAACGAGGCCTGAAATAAAGGCTCCGATAAGTACGCCAACAACTTCAAAAACGAGCCAGTTCATAAGGGGGCTGCCTGAGTGTTCCTGTGAATACTCTTTATAAAACTTTTGAGTCTGTGAGTGATCCGGGGCTACGGTTTCGACAGCTGCAACTGTAAAGCTTTTAACAGCGCCACTTGCACCAAGTCCACGACCAGTGATATATATTGTAAGTAAAAGGACCAGGCCAAGAAAGAAGCCTGCAAGATAAGGGTTCATATATTTTGTTTTTTCCATTTTTTCAGCCTCATAAAGGTTAAAATTCGTTAATAAAAACTTCTTTTTCAGGAACTTTACTACTATGATCACCTGGAGTGCACTGTTCTGCTGTTTGATTACCTTCATCCTCAAGATCCTCATAGCCTGTAAGCATAGCCTTAAGGTTAGAAGTCACTTTTGTTCCGGTTGTTATCAGGTAAAGGTGTGTAATAATAAAAGCAACCAAAAGAAAAGCTCCAGCAGTATGCAGCAGTGCGACAGCCTTTATTGAATCAATATTAAGTCCTTCTATTCCGTTATTTTGGGGATAGCGGTAGAACATATAGATAAGTCCTGATGAAACCATAACAGGAATTACGAGCACTTTCAAGCCGAAATAGACAAGTTTCTGCAGAGGATTAAGTTTGCTTAGTACGGTTTTTTTAACCGGATGAGGCTCATTTCTGAAAATTCCTGAAATGTAATAACTTATCTGTGCTTTCATATTCCGGTAAGTTGGGATATACTGTTTCCACTCGCCTGTAGTGAAGTGCCAGAAAATAGCAAATGCAATAAGTATAAGGAATAAAAGCGCAGCTGCATTATGGTATTTAACTGCGTTCTCAAATCCAAAGAAATAAACCGACCCATGAATTTCAAATCCGGTAAAGGCAAGAAAGAATATCAAAATAGCTTGTGACCAGTGCCAGAATCGTTCGAAGGCTTTATAAATATAAACTCTTTTCATTATTTAACTCCTGTTTTTTTTAATTTAGAGGAATTTAATATCCTGAGTGCGGCATGTACAGCAACGCCTAATAAAGTTGCCCATATGAGGATCTTGCCAAGCAGGTCGACAGCAGAAGAGTAATCTCTTCCCGGCATATAAAAAT
>JBLNEL010000124.1:0-3851 GCA_050262615.1 Bacillota bacterium | reverse complement strand
TTTAAGAGAATATTTAATTCATCTTTCTTTTCCGGCACTATGTCATATCCCTTTATGGTCTCCAGATATGAATTCAGAAAAGCACCGGTAATATAATAATACCAGGGCTCAATCCAGGGCTGCATTACAGAGGCATCTTCAGGCCGGATCTTGGAACGCTGAAAAAACACACTGTAGACTGCATAGTGGAAAGAACGCAGCATTCCTGCAACGTCACGCATTGCAGGATATTTTAATCTTCTTTCTCCAGGAGAGCGGACGGGTTCACCTTCGAAATCAATTATCATAAAATCATCACCGGTATTTAATACCTGTCCAAGGTGATAATCACCGTGTATCCTGATCTTTTTCGCAGATATTTTCTTCGTCAGAATTTTTTTACAAAAATCCAAAATTTTATCTTCCATCGACAATATTTTTTCTGCTTCTTTTTTCATCTCAGGCGAAAGGGATTTAACACTGCCCCGCAAAAAGTCTAAGCCTCTGCGGGTATTTGCCTGAAGTGTCTGATAAAGAGATTTTTGATAAAGCATCGAAAAAGCTGCCGGCGCAAAGTCAGGATCCTGCGATTCCGATAAAGCAGCATGCATTTCCCCGGTCCGCTTGCCTAAAAGCCTGGCTTTTTCAAAAAATGTCGTCCCAATTAAATTCTGTAATACCTGAGGTATATCCATAAATTGAACATCAAAGATCTTTTCCCGGTTCATATCAAAACTCTGAGCTGCAGGCTTTTGCGAGATCACCCTTTCAAAATATCGCCCCACAGCATCGAGCGTAACAGTCCAGGCATCTCCCTGGTTATGAGTAAATTTCTGCAGTAATGCCAGAACATGAGGCTCCTGACCTGACTTTTGATATTCCAGACTTCCGGCATAAGGCGGGACATTTTCAAAGCTTTTATCTTCACTTAAAAACCGGATCATTTCAGCATCGGGATTAATGCCTTCCTCTACATGTCTGTAAAACTTCAGAAAGAAGGTCTGTCCATATAGAACTGATGAATTACTCTGTTCTGCCTTTAGGACTTTCGAGTGAGGCGGAAGTTCAGTCCCATTTAAAAGCTTATTAAAATTTTTGCTCCTGTCAGCCGATAGTGTACCCTCATCGCCTTTTAACTTCTTTCTTTTTAGGATCATTTGGAGGAACTGGTTGCGGATATCTTCACTGTAAATTGCATCGTATAAAAACCCGCTTTCATTTCCAATTTTTACTCGTGATATAATGCTTTGCGGACAATCTTTAATCATTTTCTCTGAGTTTGTTTCTTTGATATAGGAAACAGTTAATATATAGCTTTCCGGCGCTCCTGCGGCATAATTTACCTGTATAATTAACAGATAAGCATAACTCCCGTTAACAGGTATCAGCACATTTTCTTTAACAGAAATGTTTTTTAGCTGCCTGGCTTTTCCGCCATACCACCTGCATGTCTTAATGTAAGTAGGAAGAACTTTCTTCTCTAAGTATACTTTTGCCTCTTCTTCAAAAATTTCTTTCCACTGCTTTTTTACTCTTATTTCAGGAAGAGTTGAATCGCTGGATTCTTCAGCCTGATCTTTTTGCTCTTCAAGCTGGAACCAGTAATGATCATAGCTTCCTAATGTAATTACATAAGGACTTTCTTCTATAACCGGGAAAATATTCTGGCTGAAGACTTCCTGGGGAGCATATTTTGCAAAATCAGAGAGGTTCAGTTTAATGACCTGTGCAAAACGGGATAAGTTTATAACTACAAGTATTATTTCCTCTTCATGCTGCCGGATAAATGTTATAACTTTAGGATTACCTGAATCTATAAACTTTAAAGTGCCATAGCGCAATGCCTTAAATTGCTTTTTCACTGCAATCACCCTTTTCATCCACCAGAGAAGTGAAGACTTATTTTGCTCCTGCAATTGAACATTGACAGACTGATACATGTACTCTGCATCAATTACAACAGGAAGAAAAAGCTTTTGAGCATCAGCATTGGAAAATCCCGCATTCTTCTCTCCGCTCCACTGCATTGGAGTACGCATTCCGCTTCTGGCGCCCAGATAATAATTATCTCCCATTCCTATTTCATCGCCGTAATAAACAACTGGTGTGCCCTGAAGAGAAAAAAGCAGAATGTTTGAAAGTTCAATTTTTCTTCTGTTATTATTAAGAAGCGGAGCCAAACGCCGCCTTATTCCTAAATTAAGTCTTGCTTTAGGATCCTGTGCATATGTCCGGTACATATAATCGCGCTCTTCATCTGTTACCATTTCTAAGGTTAATTCATCGTGATTCCTTAGAAACATTGCCCACTGGCAGGTCTTTGGTATTGCAGGAGTTTGCTGCAGTATATTAATAAGGGAGAAATTGTCTTCCATTCTTTGCGACATAAAGATCCGGGGCATAACAGGAAGATGAAAGGCCATGTGACATTCATCTCCATTGCCGAAATATTCAGCGGCATCATCAGGCCATTGATTTACTCCTGCCATAAGCATTTTATCCTGGAATTTTCCATCTACATGCTTTCTTAACTTTTTCAGGAAATCATGCGACTCCGGAAGATTCTCGCAGGCAGTCCCCTCCCGCTCATAAAGATATGATATTCCATCAAGCAGTATTCCGTCAACTCCCATTTCAAACCAGTAGTCAACTACTTTTTCTATTTCTTCCTGCACTTTCGGATTATCATAATTCAGATCAGGCTGAAATGAATAAAAGCGGTGCCAATAATATGCATTTGCTTTTGAATCCCATGCCCAGTTTGATGTTTCAAAATCCTTAAAGATAACCCTTGCTTCTGAATATTTTTCTGTGGTATCACTCCAGACATAATAATCTCTCCACTGACTGTTTGGTTTTGATTCCCTTGCCTTCTGAAACCACTTATGCTGGTCGGAAGTATGATTGATTACCAGTTCAGTAATTATCCGTATGCCTCTCTGATGTGCTTCCTTCAGAAGTTTTTTGAAATCACGAAGAGTTCCGTAATCAGGATGGACATTATAATAATCTGCTATGTCGTAACCATCATCGCGTAATGGAGATGGATAAAAAGGTAAAAGCCAGAGTGCAGTAATCCCAAGGTTCTCAAGATAATCCAGCTTCGCAATAAGTCCGCTTATATCGCCTATTCCATCATTATTGCTGTCATAAAAAGATCTGATATGAAGTTCGTAAATAACAGCATCCTGATACCATAATAATTTGTTTGATATTTTTGGATTACCGACACTCATTGTTTCCTCAATTAAAACACGGATTGAATTAAGAATTATGAATTAAGAATTATGAATTAAATTAACAGCTACATGAAATAATCAAAATCATCTTCACGTTTTAGTCTTCTGTAAATCTTAAAAATATTTACAGGAGAATTTTCAGGATCGAGTTCTACAAAATTTTCACTTCCCTGCCACATCAGCTTTTTATCGGATAATAATTCATGGACCAGATAAGAATGCTTTTCAGGGATTTCCAGTTTTTTTATCGGAATTTTAACCGAACCGGACTGCTTATGAAAAAAGTTAAGGTTTACAACAACTATTATCATGTTAGATTTATCTTCTGAAATTTTTCCGTAACAAAGCAGGTAGCGGTTATCAGAATCATAGAACTCAATATTAAAGGTTGTCTGAAGAGCAGCGTTCTCTTTACGTATCTTATTAACTTTCGTAATAATATCTTTTATATTTCCCGGTTTATCTCTGTCCCATGCTTTAATTTCATATTTTTCAGAGTTCAGGTATTCTTCCTTTCCTTCAATTCCGGTATTATTGCAGATCTCATAGGAAGGTCCGTATATCCCGTAATTTGAAGAAAGAGTAGCGGCCAGAACAAAGCGTGTTATAAACGCTGCCCGTCCGCCGTATTGA
>JBLNEL010000123.1:0-3016 GCA_050262615.1 Bacillota bacterium | reverse complement strand
ACACCAACTTCCCTTACAGAAACAGTACTGTGTTTCAATTTTACAACAACAATATCCTGACCTCCCTTTAACTGTGGCTGATAGGCATTCACTACAGGAAAATTTTTAGATGTAGTGTTACCGGCCAGATATATATTACCCGATTCATCTAAAGCCAGGCTGCTGCACATTGATGAATCGCCGACACTTTCGGTAAAGAGAGTATCTGTTCCATCCGTATTGTATTTGGCAACTCTCATATTACGTAAGACTGCATTCATTCCTCCAACATATGCACTTCCCTCGTCATCAACTATTAATTTATAGCTGCCGGCTATTGGCGCAGCCGAGTAGATGAGAGCATTTCCATCTTTATTAAGTTTCGATAAAAAGCTAATGGATTTGGGATCAGAGAATGCTCCGTTTGTTTTGGGAAATCCCGCTCCGCCATATCCAAGAACATATGCATAGCCTTCTTTATCAACAGCAATATCGTTTCCATGGTCATCTTCAGTCCCTCCAATAAATGTGGAGTAGATAATTGAAGAGCCGCTTTTATCAATTTTAGTTACGAATGCATCCCTGCCGCCATTATTTTTCTCCTGAAATGCATTTTTCACCGGGAAATCGGTTGAATATGTTTCTCCCGTTACGTAGGCATATCCTTCAGCGTCAACGGCAATTGCACCCGACCGGTAGTTGTAACCGTCATCCCACTTCCCGCCAAGCCAGCTCGAATATATGAGTGAAGCATCACCGGATTTAGACGGATCAAACTTTGCTACAAAATAGTTAAAGGAAAAGCCGTTAAAGTAAGGCTCTGTAACAAATCCGTTCCGGAGCGGGAAATCTCTTTCACTGTAATCGATATAAAGACTTCCAAGCACATAAGCATTCCCCTGTTTATCTACGGCAATATCGCAGCCATTCTGCCATTTACCATCGTTACCAAAATAAGTTGAGTAAAGAAGTTTATTGCCATCCTGACCTAATTTAAATAGGACAGTATTTCCTTCATAGCCGTAATTACCGCCAAAGTTTGTATCCTGAAATGCATTTACCGTAGGGAAAGGCTCGTCGTTACTATATGAACTTGAGCTGCTTGTCCCCACAACGTAGGCGTTGCCGGCATCGTCGAGAGCAATTGCATTTCCATTATCAGAACCTGCACTTCCAACGAAAGTTGAATAAACCAGCTGGGTTCCTTCCGCATTGAATTTAGAAACAAATATATCATAACCCTTTAATGTATTTTGGAACGCATTTACAACCGGAAAATCGTTTGAAAATGTACTGCCGGTTATATAAGCATTACCCTGTTTATCAACAGCTATATCGGTGCAGTATTCATATCCCGATCCGCCCAAATATGTTGAATATATGAGGACTGGATCGATAACTAAGTTGGCTTTAGGATCATAGTTATCAACTGAAAACTGAATCTCATTATTTTTATTAAAAATATATTCACCTGCAATCAGTTTCTGGGTTCCGGAGATTTCCTGGTAAATTTGAGGAGAACGGAAAACAACCGAACCGGTTCCTGATTCAAGCTGGAGGTCATTCTGTGCATTTATTTTTATTTTAACATCTTCAGGAAACTTAAATTTAATTTTCGAGGGATCGGCCCCAGGCTTCACAATGAAATCGTGCTCAAGCTGCCTCTGGTTGCCGTAGAAAATAAGGTCTATGCCCGGATAGATATCAACATATTTTATCCTTTTATAATTTGGAATATCAGTCCTCCATTTGGCTGGATCATTCCCAATGAAATAGTTGCTTTTGCCCGATGATTCTTCTATTGGGATTATCTCTGGTGAAGGATTTGCTTCAATGAACTCCATATGCAGATTTGAAAACTCCAGATTATTTTTTGAACCTGAACTTCGGGAGTTATGCTGCACTGCATCCTTTGGCAGTGGTTTCCGTAAGGATATTTGTACTGAGTTAGATAAAAGTGAAACGGTATAGTTGGGGCTGCGTGCGATGAACTTAAATTGTTCATTTGCCTGCCCGTAATTTGCTTCAAACATCATTGGAAGATTATAACGTGCTTCCCTGACCTTCGATTCAGCAGAACTATTGAATTCTGCAGTGTTAAGAGGTATTTGTTTATTTGGAGTATGATTTACCTGCAGAAGAGTAAGCAAACATGCAGCTGCTGCTCCAATTAAAACAATCAAGAGTATTAAAAACCGTTTCATAAGACCTCCCCACAAATTTTCAAAGAAAGAAAAAACATATTCCCGGCAAATCCATTATCCGATTAACAAAATTGGATATAATGGCACCTTTTGTCTTTTTATAACTGATACATATTTGACTTTTGATTGTTGTCGTTTGGGCGGAGCCGGGAAGTATATAAATAATAGGGACATGTTCGTCCTCTATTGGTTTGCTTTATCTTATATTAATAAAACTATATTGTCAATGGCATAAAAGATAGAGAATTGTCCCTGTTCCAAAGCCCGCCTGATCTGGAGTCCTGATTTCATTACCATTAATTTCCTAAGAAATGCACTCCTTTGACTTATCAGTTTTTTGATATGTTATCAGATTTCTGACCGTGTAAATGAAAATTTCATAAACGTTGCATCTTAAATTAAAGCCCTTTAAAAGAATTTATTCTGGTGTGATTTTTGTGTCCATTTATTTAAATTGCTTTAGAATCTATTGTATTCACTGCCTATCTTTAATATGAAAACATTAAAAATAAAAACCTGTCTTTTTTGTTTAAACATTTTTCTAATTTCATTTTCCATTTTATCTTTTACCGGCTGCAGTGAAAGATCAACTGAGGCGGATTATCTTATTCCGGTTAAACCGGTTGTCAAAGTGTCCAATACAAACTATAGCCGGGCCAGCTTCTATAACTCCTTTCCCGACGACGCCTCTTTGAAGAATATTGGCGCTGCCTATTCAGGAAATAAATATTCGGAGGAAGTAAAAAAAGCGCTGAATGATTTCATGAGAAGGCAGGTAAGGATATTGGGCGAAGATTCAGAAAAATTTGACCGGATAATATCCCTTAGCGGAT
>JBLNEL010000122.1:0-14990 GCA_050262615.1 Bacillota bacterium | reverse complement strand
TACCGTCTTATCAAGTGCGCTTAATATCTGCTTCGTCCTGTCAATTGTAGACTGTGATGTGTTTATTCCCGGAACAATCTCTACAAGCTTCATTATGTGAGCAGGATTGAAAAAGTGAATTCCTATTGTGCGCTCAGCATTTTTACATACCGACGAAATTGATGTAATTGAAAGTGAGGATGTGTTGGTCGCAATAATTGTATCCTGCGGCATAAAGGATTCAAGCCTGCTGAAAACACTTTGCTTGATTTCCAGGTCTTCAACTACAGCTTCAATTATTATTTCACACCCGTTAAGATCCATTATGTCATTCGAATACGTAATATTCCCTTCAGGACCTTCACTTTCGGCTGCAGCAGAACTGTATTTTTCTTTCTGCTTTTCAAATATTTTTTCAGTTACTTCCCTTGCCTTTTGAATTGAGATCTGCTCAATATCATAAAGTATAACTTTATTACCTCTTATTGCTGTAAGGGCAGCTATACCGCTGCCCATTGTTCCTGAACCCACTATTCCTATCTTTATTGAATTCATTTTTTAATTGTGCTCTCCCGTTGAGAATCGATCAATGGTTTGTTATAAAAGTTACTGAAAGTTCTCCAGTCCGCTTATTTTCTGCTGATGAATTTTACTCACAATATATTGCACATAAATTTCATTACTGCAAAAGCATTTTACTCAACATGCAAACTGCTCGCAAAACTAACCTGTCTATATTATTTGCTTAAGAATCTCTCTTACCATGCATATGCCTCTGGAGCCTGATTCCCTGGCCCTGGCCATATCTGATCCAGCTTCTTAAGCGTCTCTTCATCCAACTTGATTGTCACTGCATTTGTACTCTCATTAAGCTGTTCGATTGTCCTTGGACCAATTATCGGAGATGTTATGACCGGATTGCCTAACATCCAGGCTAAAGCAACATCTGCTGGCTTTTGACCTATCTCCCTGCAGAGATTTTCATACCGCTCAAGCTGCGGCCTTAATTTCTCAACAGAACTCTGAAGCTGAGGCCTTGCCCGTCGGCTGCCTGACTCTATCTTCTCCAGCACTCCGCCTAATATACCTCCGCCTAATGGACTCCATGGAATTATCCCTACCCCAAGAGCCCTGCAGGCCGGAATAACTTCTAACTCAATATGCCTGTTGCGCAGACTGTAAATACTCTGTTCTGATACCAGCCCAAGAAGATTTCTTTTTTCTGCAATGTAATTTGCCTCTACTATGTTCCATGCTGCAAAATTGCTGCTGCCTACATATAATATCTTCCCCTGTTCTATAAGCACTTCCATTGCCTGCCATATTTCCTCCCATGGAGTCTCACGGTCAATGTGATGCATCTGATATAGATCAATATGATCTGTCTTGAGCCTTCTCAGACTCTCTTCACATGCCTTGCGTATGTGAAATGCCGAAAGCCTCGATTCATTTGGCCAGTCTGTCATATTGCCATATACCTTCGTAGCTAACACTACCTTGTCACGCCTGTCTTTTCCTTTAGAAAACCATTCACCAATTATTTCTTCTGTATAACCCCTGTGTTTGTCTGCCCCATATACATTTGCAGTATCAAAAAAGTTAATACCCATTTCCATTGCCTTGTCCATTATTGCAAAGCTGTCATCCACTGGAGTATATGTGCCGAAATTCATTGTACCCAGACAAAGCCGGCTTACCTTTAGTCCGGTCCTGCCCAAATGCGTATATTCCATTTTATCTCCATAAATATTGTAAGTTTTCTCCTTTGTCTCTCGTCCCCCGTCCCTCGTCTCTCGTCCACTATTTCCCGCTGTACTTCGGCTTCCTCTTCTCCAAAAATGCCCTCACCCCTTCACTGTAATCACCTGTCTTACCTGCCTTTGCCTGAAGCTCTGACTCAAGCAATAGCTGCCCTGGAAGATCATTTGAAAATGTCTTGTTAAGTGCCGCCTTTATTAATCCAAGAGCCCGGGTGGGCATCTGAGAAAGTGCCATTGAAAACTCCATCACCCTCGCTTCAACTTCTTCAGCATCAAAAACCCTGTAGACTAATCCAAGCTCTTTGGCCTCAGTTGCACTTATTTTATCTGCAGTCATCATCAGCGCCGCTGACCTGTGCAGCCCTATTAGCCTCGGAAGAAAATATGTCCCTCCACTGTCTGGAATTAGCCCTATTTTTGAAAATGACTGCACAAATGACGCTTCTTTAGAAGCTAAAATGATATCACTCGCAAATGCAATATTTGCAGCCGCTCCTGCAGCTATACCGTTTACAAAACAGATAATCGGCTTTTCAATCTCACGCATTAAACTGATTAATGGATTATATGTCTGACGCACTATTTCTCCAGGGTCTGCTTTCGCCCCCTCTAACTCTATTACTTCCTTTAAGTCCTGCCCGGCTGAAAAGGCACGACCTTCGCCGGTTAATAGTATTACCCTTACCTGCCTGTCTGTAGAAGCGTATTTCAGACTTTCAATCAGTTCCATAAGCATCGGCCTGTTAAGACTGTTTAATACATCCGGACGGCTTAACGATATCTTCCAGATGCTCTCTTCAACTAACCGGCAGGATAGATATTTATAATCCATAAATATATCAGGTTTTGTTTGTTACTAAATTCTATGAATTATCAGAAGCTCTTAAAATGCTCAAATATTTGCAGGCAGCTACTACAGTAATAAAATGATTTGCACGCCGTCGATCCAAATCTGCTCTTTAACTCTGTCTTTTCTGATCCGCAGTATGGACAATTTATCTTTTCAATTGCAATTGTTAATGGTACAAAAGGTACTTTATCCTGCTTTCCCGGAGGTGCAATACCATACTGTCTTAGCTTTTCTTTTGTCTCGTCGCTTAACCACTCAGTCGTCCAGGCAGGCGAATAAATAGTTTTTATAATTACATATGGGAACCCCCTGGCATTAAGCTTTTTGATAATCTCATCCTTTATCATATGCATTGCCGGACATCCTGAATATGTTGGGGTTATAAATATCTCTAATAATCCGTTTCCTATCTCAACATCCCTTACTATGCCAAGTTCAACAATGTTTACAACTGGGATCTCCGGATCATTTATCTCCGAAAGAATACCAATTATATCTTCACGTGACTTTATTGCCCCTTTCGTTAAATTCATCCCTACCATTTTGCCCCCGGAAATGACCTGGCTACAATCTGCATTTCTGCCAGCAGGTGCCCCAGATGTTCAGTATGAATTCCTTTCCTGCTGCCTCGGGAAAAATAAATATCGTCGTTTGGCAACACTAGTGTTGCAGTTGAAAGTGTCTCGTTTACTCTCTGCAGCCACTGAGCCTTGACCTTTGCAATATCCGGAATTATCTTTTCTTTCAGAAGGATTTTTTGGCTCTCTTCAATACTGAACATTTCATCTGTATACATCCACAGCTCATCAAATGCAGACTGAATTCTTGTGTGACTTTCGTGAGTTCCGTCTCCAAGTCTTAAAACCCACTCTGTTGAATGCCTCAGGTGATAGAGAACTTCCTTGTAGATCTTTGAGGCTATCGCGGCAAGTTCTTTATTGCTGCTCTTTGTCAGCTCACCATATAGAAAGTAACTGAAGTTATCAAAAAGAAACTGACGGGCAATTGTAAAGCCGAAGTCCCCTATGGGAAGTTCTGTTATCTGCAGATTCTTAAACTCAACGGCTTCACGGAAATACGCCAGATCATCTTCACTCCTGCCCTTGCCTTCTATCTGAACAGCTAACTGCATGAGCGCTGAGGCTCCGCCAATATGATCAAGTGCTATGTTTGTTAATGCAATGTCTTCCTCTAATATCGGACCATGCCCGCACCATTCTGAGATCCTGTGACCTAGTATAAGAAGATCATCTGCAATACTGACTATATATTCAAACAAAGCTTCATTTAATGCTTTCTCTTTACTGATTTCTTTCTGCTGCATCATAGATTCCTTACACCCTTAGGCACTTTATAGAATTGCGGATGTCTGTAGACTTTGTCATCGGCTGGATCAAAAAAAGGCCCGGTATCTTTGGGCATTGTAGCTGTGATTGCTTCTGTTGGAACTACCCATATGCTAAGTACTTTGCCCCGCCTTGCATAGACATCACGTGCATTCTGAAGTGCCATTTCTTTGTCTGGAGCATGAAGGCTCCCTGCATGAATGTGAGGGGCTCCTTCCCCTTCCTGCACAAAAACTTCCCAGAGTCTTAACTGACTGTCAAATTGATTCTGACTCTCTGTAATCATTCCCACCCCTCCGGTTCTTTAATCACTCCCTGTCTGTCTGATTACTCTGCTTTGTAAATCTGCTTTCTTTAAGTCATAATTATGACCTCCAGACTCAACTTCATCTTTTATGCATAACTGTCGATCTGTTTTTTTGCTGCGTATGCTTCGGCAGCTGCCCTTACCCATCTGCCGCTTTCATGCGCCTCCCGCCTGGCCCTTAGCCTCTCTTTGTTGCATGGACCTTTGCCGCTTATTACTTCAAAAAACTCCTCCCAGTTGAGCGGACTGAAATCCCAGTGACCAGTCCCTTCATTGAATTTCAGCTCAGTATCAGGTAATGTAATACCTATTGCTTGTGCCTGCGGCACTGTAAGATCAATAAACCTCTGCCTTAGCTCATCGTTGCTCTTTAACTTGACCTTCCACCTTTGAAGCTCTTCACTGTTCGGTGAATCTTTGTCCGAAGGTCCGAACATCATTAATGTAGGAAACCACCAGCGGTTTACTGCCTCCTGCGCCATTGACTTCTGCTCAGGAGTCCCGCTTGCAAGCGTCGCAATGATCTCATAACCCTGCTTTTTATGAAAACTTTCTTCTTTACATATCCTTAGATTTGCCCTTGCATATGGACCGTAGGAACACTTCGCAAGCATTGTCTGATTTATTATTGCAGCTCCATCGACAAACCAGCCTATTACTCCTACATCTGCCCAGCTTAATGTGGGATAATTAAATATACTCGAGTATTTTGCTTTCCCGCTTAATAGCTGATCTATAAGAAATTGCCTGTCAACACCTAGTGTTTCAGCAGCACTGTATAGATAAAGACCATGCCCGGCTTCATCCTGCACTTTTGCCAGTAATGCCATTTTTCTTCTTAAACTCGGAGCACGAGTTATCCAGTTCCCTTCAGGCAGCATCCCTACTACCTCCGAATGCGCATGCTGCGAGATCATACGGATTAACTGCTTGCGGTATCGCTCCGGCATCCAGTCCTTCGGCTCAATTGCTTCACCTGAATCTATCCTGCGTTCAAATTCCTCGTGCTTAAAATCGTCTTCCATAGTTTCTTTTCTTTTCTCAGAGTTGTAATTGCCCTTATTAAATTAAACTATGGAAAAGTGATCTTAAAGGCAAGGAATACAAACATCAGCAGACTCTTCCATAAAACCAGCCTTCAGTTTACTTTTTTAGATTACTTTTTTTAGGAAATCACTTTTTTAATGAATAACTTTTTTAGGGAGTCACTTTTTGGGGGGTTACCTTTTTTCAAAATGCTGGTAGTCTTTCATAGTTCTCCAGTTGCCTCCCCATTTCCATCCCCTTTTCTTAAACGCTTTTACTACCGGAGATGATTCGCTGAGCGTGCCTGGAATATTTGGATTATAAACTGCCTTTTCGGGTGAACGTTTCTTGTTTTTGACCTGTGGATTTAAGAAAGGATTAATATCTATAGCTTTCCCCTTTGCATGCGCCGAAAGTATCCTTGTGCCTTTTACCATCCTGTAGTTAAAGCATGATGTATTGTTATCAAGCATCGAAAGTGAATCGGACCACTGATAAATTGATATTGGAATAGCTTTGTATATGGGAAACCTTGCGCTTTTTATCTCCTCAAATATCTCTTTTATTTCTACTGCAAGCAGCTTGTGCACTAAGACTTGCCCCCTGTGAAGTCTGTTGTCCGTTGAATAATATTCAACATCAACCAAAAGCAGGTCTTTTATGATCTGTCGCGGAATATCAAGCCCTTTTACCGCTTCATTAAAATTCATTTTGCTGTCGTATACCTTACTGTCGTATACCTTACTGTCGTATACCTTACCGTCATAAACCTTGCCTTGGAAAACTGCAGGTTTGCCTTTAGCCCAGGTGCTTTTATTTTTTATCCCGCTTACAGAAAATAAAATGCAGCTGGAAAGTATAATAATAATAATAATAATAATAATAAGTGACTTCATAATCTCTGGATAACTATAACTCTCTGCTTATAACCATTTACTTATAACCACTTGCTTATAACCACTTGCGTTGTCTGTCGGAATTGTCTTATCAAAATAGTTTATATCGGAATATAATACTTTATTAACATTTAATGTACAGATTGTATCCTTGATTCTGTTTCAAAAATTCATTTAACTAAAAGTAAGAGGGTATAGGTTACTTATAGTATAGGTTACTTAATGATATTTAGTTTGCTGAACAATTCTTCTATAATATTTCGGAGTTCCACTCCTGATGTACATTTACCGAAAAAGTTGCTGTTATCAATAATTCTTTTCCTGAAAGAAGGCCGGATCAACTAACAAAATAAATCATAAAAGGAGGGTTCTATGCTTTGGACTATATTTGTCGTTCTGCTTGTATTGTGGCTCCTGGGCCTTGTAAGCGGATATACTCTCGGCGGTTTTATCCATATTCTGCTCGTAATTGCAGTTGTCGCACTGCTTATAAGGCTGATCTCGGGACGCAGTGTCCTTTAGCTCTTCATTTTGGCAGAATGATATAATCTGTAATTGATTGTTGCAGCTATCAGTCTTTATTACAAATCTAAAGTTAGGACTGATAGCTGTAGCTTTAAAAAGGAGGCATAAAAGTTTAATTTATGAATGTATTTGGAAAAATAATTGGAAAGATCGGGAAAACTGCTTTTATTGTAATTTTGGTTCTTATTGTACTTCTGGTTGCTGTAAGAATTGCACTGCCATATGTGGTAAAATCATATGTAAATAAGGCACTCGATAAAACCCCTGGCTACAGAGGACACGTCGAAGATGTCGATATCGCTATTATCAGAGGTGAATATGCCTTAGACGGTTTAGTAATTAGAAAGGTAACCGGCAAGATACCTGTACCGTTTTTTGAAGCCGATAGAATAGAATTTTCTTTGCAGTGGTCTGAACTCTTCCATGGCTCAATTGTGGGTAAGGTTAATATAGATGACCCTAAAATAAATTTCGTACAGGGACCTACCCCGAGACAGTCTACTAAAGTCGGTAAGAAAGAAAAGGAAACCTGGCAGGAAACCGTGCAGGACCTGATGCCGCTTAGAATAAACCGCTTTACAATTAATAACGGTGAGATCCATTTCAGGAATTTCCACAGCGATCCGAAAGTTAATATCTATGTGACAGAACTTTACGTTGTTGCAACTAACCTTACTAATAGCAGGAAAATTTCTAAAACTCTGGCAGCTGCTCTGGATGTATCAGGAGTAGCACTGAATTCCGGTAGGTTTACTCTCCGCGCCGATATCGATCCTTATGAGGAAAAACCTACATTTAAAATGGCTTTGGAGCTTAAAGGTCTTAACCTTGTTTCCTTAAATGACTTCCTGAAAGCTTATGGAAAATTCGATGTCCACAAAGGTACATTTTCTCTCTATAGCGAAATGGCAGCCTCTAAGGGTAAATTTGACGGATATATCAAACCCTTGCTCAAGGATGTCGAAGTGGTTAAATGGAAGGAAGATATAAAAAAACCTTTCTTTAAGTTTTTATGGGAAGTAGTCGTTGGAGCTGTAAAGGACGTATTTACAAATCCATCCAAAGACCAGGTAGCTACCAGAATCCCTTTAAGCGGAAGACTAGATAATCCGGATGTCGGCGTCTGGACAACTATTTGGGAACTGGTAAAAAATGCATTTATCCAGGCTTTGATGCCAGGTCTCGATAAAAGCGTTAATCTTAAGACAGCTGCTAAAAAAGATTAAACTTGCAGAAAAAAAAAAAATCTCTGCAGGTTTAATTATTCTTATCTCCTTAAGCCTAATAACTATCTGCACTTAGAGAAATTCTATCCATTCCTTTTTAGCAGTTTTATGCCCACTGAAGAAAAAAAAAATAAAAAAAATTTTAAAATTTTTCCGTAGGGCACGTTTTTCTTGCTATTAGTATATATGTAAATAAAAAATTATTGGAAACTGCTGAAAAATATGACTCATCAAATACTTGAAATGGCAGAAAAACTTCAGTACGTCTCAGCTTCCAATCACAGACTGAAAGTACTGATTGATGGCAAGACTGTTCAGGTAAATGAGGATGAATTTACAAAATTAGTTCAAACTGAACTTCAGGCAGGCAAAACCCTGGTCTCTGCTATTAGAGATACTGTTTTTAGAAGAATAAAAAGGTGAGTTTTATCCCTTTAACGGGTTATAGATTTTCTTGAATTCGAACCGGGAAACTTTGAAAAACGCTGCATTGCTTCAACTCTGTTCTGGAAGATAAGAAGAAGTACCGGTTTATTTTTTTTATGCTCCTGCTTTTTAATGTTGAATATTAAAAAGCAGGAGTTTCATTTTAAGCCCCTTCTGATAAATAGTAACCTAAGAATCCCTTGCACTGCTTAAATATGCATAAAAAAGATGTAAAAGGAATCCATACAACCTTCTTACAAATCTCCTTTTTGCATCTCCTGTACTTAACAACACTCTCTTTTTTTTATTATTTCTTTATCTGTTTCGCCCCGTGTTTACTTCATTGCGGCATCGACTTCTTTTTTGAAGCTTTTGTAGTCCTGCATGCCAACTAAAAAGGCTTTGCGGTTTCCTTTTGAGTCATATATTAAGGTAACCGGTATCTCTCCCTGCCATTTTTTATCGAAAAATTCAATTAAGTCACTGTCTTTCTTGAAACCATTAATATAAATTGTAAAATTTGCTTTCTGCTCTTTTAAAAATGGTATTACTTTCGACTCAACTTCCTTTTTGTCGTCAACACTTAAGCCAATAATATCCAGATCTTTTCCTTTGTAATCATTTCCGAGTTTTACCAGATCCGGGAATTCCTCCCTGCAGGGTCCGCACCAGCTTGCCCATACATTTATTAACAGCGCTTTCCCGTTCCTGTTCTTTATAATACTCTGAAGCTTCTCCTTGTCTATTGGATCAACTTTCATTCCATATGCTTTATTTCCTGCATTCGCCCCCTCCGAAAACTGTGCTTTTTCTGAGATCTGAACCTTTGCTGAGGCTTGCTCCTTATTTTGTTTTATAGCAAGGTTCTGTGTAATAAATGCGCCGACAGAAAGCGAACACAGTACGGCCGTTAAAACCAAAATCCCTTTCATTCTCTTCCATCCCTCCTTTTAATTAATTCCTGATCTTATTTGATCCCTTCTTTTATTTAATTTCATGTACTGCTCAACTATTCCTCATATTTTTTCTAATGCATTTATTCCATTGCCCCTTTTACTCTTTTGATTGTGCATCCAAAGGCCTTTGCCTCAGCCACACTGATTTTTTTACCGCTTAAAAGATCATTAATTGCATTCCTTAAATCCTGGTTTTCTATATCCTCACCGCTTCTTGAATCATCTATTCTGCCATGATAAAGGATCTCAAAATTTTTGTCTAATAAGTACGCCTCCGGCGTAACTCTTGCTCCGAGTTTGTCGGCTATAAGGTTATTTTTATCTTTTAGAATTGTAAAGTTCAGATTGTGTTTCCGTGCATGCTCTTTTATCTCTTCAGGCATCTCCTCTTTGTTCGAATTTATTCCTATAAATTCTACGTTCTTTTTCCGGAATTCATTAAAAAGACTTTCCATTCTATCATTATATGCATTCGATACAGGACATTGCGTTGAAACAAATACAAGAACGATTGCCTTTGCTTTCTTATAGTCACTTAGTGAATGACTTTTGCCGTTATAATCCTCCAAAGTAAAATTTTCTGCTTTTTTCTGATCACCGGCAGTAACATAAGCCGGGAAAAGAAAACTAAATAAAAGTAAAACAAAAATTACACTTCTGCTTTTTTTTAGCATTTTTCCTCCTTTATTCGATTTCTTTATTACTATTAACATTAAAATACATAGTAAAAGTTTTACAACATGTTAACTATTTCACGTTTCCTTTTTGAAAACAATAAAAAATATTTATTTTCGGAGGAAACATTTCTGCTCTTTAAAGCATCTTTTCAGTAGAACAATTTCCGGTATTATGCAGAATAATCAGCTGATCGACTTTACTCTCATCTACAACAGGCATAAAAAGCAGCTTTATAACTATGTCCTGAAAATTACCCGGTCTTCAATGATTGCTGAGGATATTGTGCATAATGTCTTTATTAAACTCTATGATAATATCTCAACTCTCAGAGATACTGACAAAATCGAATACTGGATATTCTCAACTGCTCGAAACGAGGCTTTTAGCTATTTCAGAAAAATTAAAACAAGACAGGAAGAGGATTTGGAAAACTGTGAGCTTCAGCCATCAGCCGAAGATCCATCAGTCTTGTTTGAACAAAATGAGCTAAGAGAAATTATACAGACTGAACTGAACCGCATGCATTCAGACCAGCGCGAGGTTTATATCTTAAAAGAATTTTCCGGCATGAGCTATAAGGAAGTAGCTTCAGTAATGAGCATTTCTGAGGATCTTGTAAAAAGCAGATTACACAAGGTACGACAAAGACTTAAATGTGCAATATTAAAACTTGGGGTATGAAAATGAGCTGCAATGATTTTTCAATAATGATACACGAATATTTTGATAATGAACTGCCAGAGGGCAAAGAGCCCCTCTTATTTACACACATTGCTCAGTGCGAAGAATGCCGCAATGACTTTAAAACATTTAATATCATGCATTCTGAGCTATTAAACTCACAGGCTGAATTCCCGGTAACTCTTGAAAAAAGAATATTTGATTCTATTAAACAAAAGGAAAGTAATAAATTTAATCAGACTCCTGCATTAAATCATATACCCTTAGGCATCAGCCATAATGCCGTGCATCGTCAGGTCTCTGTCAGATTTATTTACGCCCTTACTCTTGCACTGGTTATCTTCTCAATCTTTTTCGTATATCAGTTCAGAGAACTGAAAAGCGAGGTCGCAGTTTATAAAAATAAGTTCGAATCTACTGCCGAACAGGTAAATATCCAGGAACAGCAGATCAATTCACTTATTAATGGCATGCCTTCTGTAAAGGTAAAGGCTGCAGTGGATAACCCAAATATTATTAAAGATGGCATCTGAGAAAACAGGTTCGATATGAAAAAGTACTATTTCCTTATTACTGTTGCTTTTCTGCTGATTGGATTTGCAGGCATTTATATCTACAACAGCTACTGGAATTATAAACGGTATTATAAAAATCCAAAGCAAAGCTCACAGCAAAAGCCAAAATATTTTGCAAGCCCGGCTTACGTATCTCCCTACCCGCTTGACGATCAGCTTGATATACGTGCAAAGGTAAAGATAAATCAAACAAAATTTAAAGAGGAAATGACACGCAGATTCCCTCCGGATACTTTACTGAAATACTTCGGCCCCGGCACCTTTAATTTTTATCTTAAGCTTAAGATTAACCAGTCTAATGTGCCGGCTTCTTATACCTTCTTTTTCGATCTTGGTTATATGTATGGCAACGTCCCTGCAGAATTCAGACATTATTCCGTAAGAAGAAACCCTGCCTCTTTCAACAGACGCACTCCTAAATATATAAGAAATAAAGAGGGTGAGCTTATCCTGGCAGACCGGGATACCCGTAGACTAAATAAAGGATATGAAAGATATAGAAAAAATGAATACGGAAAGTTAGTTTCACCTGAAAAAATCAAAAACAGCTACCAAAGAAAACTTGCAATCAGGGACAAAAGGGAACGGCTTAGAAATTTACGCCGAATTGCTCAGGAAACATCTTTATCTGCTGATGAGAATAGATCTGCTGAAAGTAAACCTTCTGAAAGTAAACCTTCTGCACGCCCTCAGCAGACAGCTAAAACTGAAAAAACACCATTTCACGTCTTTTATAGCGAATTTCCTGATGCTAACGGCATCTTTGATACCGAAGCCGGTATGCTCGATGGACGTAAGGTAAGCAGCATTAAGTACTATGAAATAAAGGTCGGCGTTGATAAGAATAAAAAGATTATTTATAACTGGACAATAACTGAATTGGACCAGAAAAAATATCAGCCTAAATTTAACGGAAATTACACCCGTGAGGATTTCCGTAACTATAGCGGCATGCCGAGGATAATTATTGGGGGATATGAATCTGTAAGCAGCAGGATAAAGTATCCCGAGGAGGCTAAAAAAAACGGGGTTACAGGCCGGGTAATTCTAAATGCTTTTGTCGATGAAAACGGCAGCGTCGTTGGAACTCAGCTCTATAAAGGCATCGGCTTTGGCTGTGATGAGGCGGCTGCTAAGGCCGTCTCAGAAGTTAAATTCTACCCTGACCCTAATGGTAAGTTCGAATCTGTTATACCTATTGACTTCGAACTTGTATATAAGCCTAAAGAATTTGACCTTACCAGCACAAACGTGAAACTTAAGCCTGAACATATCGGGCACGCTCGCCCCTTTACTTTTTTCTTTAATTATATTAACACCGGAAGCAAAGCTGTCCCTACAAAGTGGTATAATATTTCACTTTATATTGATAACAAGCTGGTATTTACTTCTGTACAAAATGCAGCCAGCCAGCCAGGAGAGGAATCAGGCATCTGGGCACACTACGGGGGACTCAGACGGGGCACCCATGAATATACTATCTATATAGACCCTGAAAATAAACTTAAGGAATCTAACCGGAGCAATAATATAATAAAAGGAACCTTTGAAGTTCATTGATAAACTTGCCTTTTGTTTGAAAAGAAGCAATAGAAAACTATAGGCCGGAGTTTATTGTTTATTTATTTGAAGGGAATTGCTAAATTAGCACGAAAATTAGTGCTGATTTGCTTAAAATTTAAAATAAACAGGCGTGTTTTTAGCTAATGCAAAAGTTTAAGGTAAATAATCTAGACTGCGCAAACTGCGCTGCAAAAATAGAGAATAACGTTTCAAGGCTTAAGGAGGTAAAATACGTTTCACTTAATTTTGCCGAATCAACTATGTTTATCGATACCGATAATATTGAAAAGGTTCGCAAAGTTATTAAGGAAACTGAACCTGAAGTTGAAATTATTGACGTTTCTGAAGTAATTAAAAATACCAGACTTGAATCAGCCGATAAAAGTAAAATTAAAAGGAAATTTTTCTTCCTCATTTCTCTGGTCATTTCCTACCTTCTTGGACTTTTCTTTATTGACAGCCTTGGCTCAACTCCATATAAAATAGCTGAGTACATACTTTTTATTGGTATCTACCTCTTATCAGGATGGAATGTTCTTTATAGCGCTGTAAGAAAGATACTTAAAGGTTCGGTTTTTGACGAACATTTCCTTATGTCAATTGCTACTCTGGGCGCTGTTGCAATCGGTCAGCTCCCTGAAGCTGCTGGAGTTATGATTTTTTACCAGATAGGTGAGTTTCTTCAGGACTTGTCTGTTAAACGGTCAAGGAATTCAATTAAATCTCTTCTTGAGGTTAAACCAAACTACGCTAACCTGCAGAGAAATGGCTCTGTCTTAAGAGTCGCCCCTGAAGAGGTAAAGATAAATGATACTATTATTGTACGACCCGGCGAAAAGATCCCTTTAGATGGAATCGTGCTTGATGGCTCGTCAAACCTTGACACCTCACCTCTAACCGGCGAATCTCTCCCAAGGTCAGCTGCCTCAGGCAGCAAGGTCTTAGCCGGTATGATCAATATCTCGGGCTCCCTGACTGTAAGAGTAACAAAGTCTTTTGAGGATTCTTCAATCGCTAAAATGCTTGAATTGGTTGAAAATGCTTCCAGTCAGAAGGCCGAAACAGAAAAGTTTATTTCCAGATTTTCCAGGTATTATACTCCCTTTGTTGTAGCTATTGCACTTGCAATTGCTTTTATTCCCCCTTTCCTCTTCTCTGAAGCACTCACTACTTGGATCTACCGGGCATTGGTTATACTTGTGATTTCATGCCCCTGTGCACTTGTAATAAGCATCCCTTTAGGCTATTTCGGCGGCATTGGCGGAGCTTCTAGAAAAGGCATACTTGTAAAAGGATCAAATTTCCTGGATGTCCTTACTCAGGTTAAAACTGTGGTTTTTGATAAGACAGGCACTCTAACCAAGGGCGTCTTTAAGGTTACTGAAATTGTGCCTAAGAACGGATACGGCAAGGAGGAACTTTTAAGACTTGCCGCAGAGGCAGAACAGAATTCAAACCACCCTGTTGCTCAATCAATTAGAGAAGCCTATGGCAGGGAAATCACTAGCCGGAGTATCAAAGATTATCAGGAAATTGCCGGACATGGTATTATTGCTACTGTTGAAAATAAACGCCTTGTTGCCGGAAACGATAGACTCCTCCACAGAGAAGATATTACTCATGAAGTCTGCGACCTGAACAGATCTGTTGTCCACCTGGCTGTTGATAATAAATATGCAGGTTATATTATTATTTCAGATGAACTGAAAGAAGATGCCCCCGATACCATAAAATACCTGCGGAACGCTGGTATTGATAAGCTTATTATGCTCACCGGCGATAACAGGAAAACTGCCGAAAGTATCTCCGGACAACTTAAACTCGATGGCTATTTTGCTGAACTCCTGCCTGAAGAAAAAGTCGGCGTGCTTGAAAATATAATTATGGAAAACCCTTCTGGAAAAGTCGCCTTTGTTGGCGATGGCATTAACGATGCACCTGTAATAGCTCGCGCCGACGTGGGAATTGCAATGGGCGCTCTTGGCTCTGATGTTGCAATCGAAACTGCCGATATCGTAATAATGACAGATACCCCTTCTAAGATCGGTACGGCAATCAGAATAGCTAAGAAAACTCATTCTGTTGTCTGGCAGAATATAATATTTGCACTCGCTGTAAAAGCTTTTTTTATTGCACTTGGCTCCTTCGGTGTTGCTACGATGTGGGAGGCTGTTTTTGGCGATATGGGAGTCGCTA
>JBLNEL010000121.1:0-4302 GCA_050262615.1 Bacillota bacterium | reverse complement strand
ACTATCTTATTTAAGACAAAGCCCGTAGATTCACCAGATTGTCTTAGTTCATTTAATCCTGATTGTTTTGCCTGTGATCCTATTACTCTTTTGGTCTTTGCTGCCATTATGTTTTTTCTCCAAACCGGTATATATGACTAACTGAAATTAATACTGCTTTACAATTTATTTTTTAAGGACTTAGTTTTTCTTTGCTATGAAATTTATTCCTGCGCCGACCTTATTATCTGAAGAGTAGTCAATATACATCATCAGCAAAGAAAACGGGAATGTAATCAGGTAATAAAACGGGAGCACAATTAACATAGCTTTTGATAAATTAACCATCTGAATCGGGTATTTAATTCCAAGGCGCCATGCTCTATCGCCCCAGGGGCCATAAGTATATTTTGACTGATAGACATGAAATCCTACAGGTTCAAGTTTTTCTTTCAGGTCTTCGAATGAATATCCGACTCTTGCATGTTCGCCTATAAAGCTTTCATCGTGGTCGTCATGAACATCGCTGCCGCCGAAGACAGAAGGCGTATTGATCATCAAATAGCCGCCTGGTTTAAGTGCCCTGTAAAAATTTTCAAACACTTTAACATCTTCAACAATATGTTCCATTACGTCGACTGATACTATTAAATCAAACTTTTCATTATGATTTATCTTAGTCAAATCCTCGACGCCGAAAGAGACATTATCAAGTCCGCGGTTTTTGAAGAATTCCCTGCAGTCTTCGATCCATTCTTTTTTTACGTCGATTGCATAGATTGAGTCAGGGGTAAGCTTATGAGCCATAAAGTAAGCATACTGACCGTAGCCTGTACCGGCGTCATAAATATTAATATTATTAGTTCCGAAGAGTTTCCGCAGGCGTCTCAACTCCCTTCTTACATACCAGGATCTCAAGAACATGATATCGAGGAGTTTATAGAACAAGACTCTTAAGAATGGAATTCTTTTTATCCATCTGGCAAAAATATCTTTTATCGGGTCGTATTGCATGAGTAATAATTTTTTATTTTATAAAATATTAATTCAAAAGCCGCAGGCAGTTTTACTTCATAAAGTCGAGGATACCCTGGGCGAATCTGCGCCAGGAGTACTTATCGACTTCGCCTTCGATATTTTTCTGAAATTCTTCTTCTTTATTTTCGTTATAGAATTTCATAATAGCTTGAGCTAAAAGTTCCGGTCTTTCCTTCTCTACGATATATCCTGTCTTGCCGTTAAGGACAACCTCTTCGAGTCCGCCCACGTTAGCTGCAATCACAGGTTTTTTAAAGTTCATAGCAATCTGCACAATACCGCTTTGTGTAGCGTCCTTATAAGGAAGAATGACAGCATCGGCGGCGCAAAAATAATACTTTACTTCGTTAGTTGGAATAAAATCCGTAAAAAGAAATAAAGAATCGCGGATATTAAGTTTATCTATGAGGTTTTTATATTTATCCTCATTCGAATAGAATTCGCCGGCAACGATAAGCTTAACGTTCATTTTTTCTTTCATAAGGGCAACAGATTCAAGCAGAACATCGAGTCCTTTATAATCCCTTATAAAACCGAAGAAAAGTATAAGTTTCTCATCTTTGAGTTTCAGGTGGTCTCTAGCCTCTGCTTTTGAGACCGGGAGTCCGAAGTTGGAGTAGACCGGGTGAGGCAGAACTTTATTTACCGCATCAGGTTTAAGGCTTAAGAGATCATGCTGAACCTTTTGGGAGAGGAGCACGAAATAGTCGACAGCGCTGAAGAAGTACTTAGTAAAAGATCTATCGCCGGGTTTTCTTTCATGCGGGATTACATTATCGCAAATAGTCAGGACCTTAGTCTTGCGGTTGCTTTTAGCAATTTTTGAAATTGTACCGAAGCAAGGTCCAAAGAAAGGCATCCAGTACTTATAAATAATAAGGTCGGGGGCGTCTTTTTTAAGTTTTAGTCCAATTTTAATCCAGTTCACCGGGTTAACCGAGTCGACCAATACTTCAGTAGGAATTTTTTCGACAGTTTCGCCAGATTCGAACTGAGATTTACCCGGGAAGAATACAGAAGGATACTGTCTTTTAAATGTCAGGACATTCACCTGATTATTTTTTGCCAGTTCCTTATACAACAATCCATTGAAATGTGCTATGCCGCCCCTTAAGGGATAAGCGGTAGAAAGAATAGTTATTTTCATCCGGGAAGCAGTTTTATAATTAAATATATTATTAAGTCAGATAATTAGTATTTGTCTATCGGCAGCATTCTCTGTTTACTGAGAGCCAATTAATCATAAAGCGGAACACCGTTCCGCTTTATACAAATATGGTTTATAATTCCTGCTGAACTTTTTAATAAAGATCTATCAGCATTTTATATCATTTTTTATCTTATCAGCTTTTTTCCCTGATGGAATACTCCTTATCCGACTGGAAGTTATGTACCATCATTTCACCCAGCAGTCCGACAGAGAAGAACTGAATACCCACGATTATCAGCAGCATACCGAAGAACAAAAGCGGGCGGTTGCTCAAGCTTTTACCCATCATCCATTCAACGCTCAGGTAACCATTTACCAGGAAACCAATCAAGAAAGCGATTGCTCCCAAGAATCCGAACAAATGCATCGGGCGTTTAATATAGCGGGTAGTAAACATTACAGTCACGAGGTCTATAAAACCTTTAAAGAATCTAGAGATACCGAACTTTGTTTTGCCATATCTGCGCGGGTGGTGTTTAACAGGTATTTCGCTAATGCGGTATCCCTGCCAGTCAGCCAGGACAGGCATATATCTATGGAGTTCGCCATAGACCTTAAGGTCCTTTACGACATCTTTTCTATATGCTTTAAGTCCGCAGTTAAAGTCATGGATCTTTATACCGCTCATTACTCCTGTTACATAGTTAAAGAACTTAGAGGAATGGCGTTTAATAAAGGGGTCGAATCTTTCTTTTTTCCAGCCTGAGACCAGGTCGTAGCCTTCTTCGAGTTTCTGAAGGAGGTTAGGGATTTCGTTCGGGTCGTCCTGCAGGTCGGCATCCATTGTAATTATCACATCACCTGATGTCTGTTTAAATCCCACCTGGAGGGCAGCTGACTTACCGTAGTTTTTTCTAAAGCTGATATATTTAAATTTCGGGTCGAAGCGTGCAATTTCTTTAATTACTTTAAGAGATTTATCAGTACTTCCGTCGTCAACAAAGATAACTTCATAGTCAGCCGATATAGTGCGCATTACTTTTTTAATTTCGCCTGCAAGCGGGCGTAAAGATTCTTCCTCATTAAGGAGAGGAACCACGACAGAGACTTTCTTAAAGCTTACCCTTTTTGTTGTAACAGGTGCGTTAGCTGCAGCTGCCTGGGCCTCTTTGCTGCCGGCGTAATGTTTTCCGCGGTATCTGTTATATGGAACCTTTTTAGGTCCTTTAGGCGGGACAATTTTATTAACAGCTGTATTTACCGGTTTTTCGGCTGACTGCTGCTGCTGATCTTTAGCCTGTTCCTGATTTTTAGTTTGTTCCTGATTTTTAGTTTGTTCCTGATGCTGCTGTTTATCGTGAACTTTAGGAGCTGTTTGTTCCCTTGTTTGGTCCTTAGCTGCATCCTGCTGCTGTTCGCGATTCTGAGGCTGCTGCTGCTGATCTTTAGCCGGGCCCTCGCCTCTATGAGGATACTGTCTTTTATTATGTCTTCCATATTGCGGAACTGAGCCTCTAGTCTGCTTCTCCTGCTGATTTCTCTGAGTTTTAGCATCTTTATCTGGCTGATTTCCCTGTGATGCACCGGAATTTCCGGTATCAGCATTCTGTTTTTCTTCCAATTACGTGTCCCGTTTAAATTAAAAAATACCTATAAAATTAAGTGAATAATTTACGAAAATCAATTTAACTTTTTAGTGTCAGATTTAGTTATAAGATTCAGCATATCTGCAAATGCTTTAGCAATATTTCTTCTATCGTACTGTTCTACGGCCTGAAGGTCGGTCTTAAAGTTACCGGCATTTTCGAAGAACTCCTTTGCACTCTGGTTATAGTTAAAAAGCATTCCGGCATTTGTCTGTTGGAGAATAGTTTTTACCTCGTCATTATCATCTCCAAAGGCAACAATTGGTCTTAAGGCTCTGAGATATTCAAACAATTTTCCAGGGACATGGCGTTTTTCGCTTGCGCAGACAAGCAGGTATGAAGCGTTTGCCATTTCCCGTGCCACCTCATCATAAGGCAGGAATCCCAAGTACTCAGTTCTTTCAGAAAGTCCTAATTCCTCAATAGTCTGTTTAATTTTAGGTCCTACTGTTCCAATAAATCTAATTTTTATATCTTTTCCTAAATTGA
>JBLNEL010000120.1:0-5540 GCA_050262615.1 Bacillota bacterium | reverse complement strand
ATTTTCTACATATGCCAGATCATAATGATTTTGAGAAGTATCGTTAAAGTTTTCCCATTTGCCCTGTTCAGAAATGTGATTTGAAAAGACAGCGAGAGAGTCACCTACAAAAATTGAATCTGCGTATGAATGATTCTTTTGTTTTTTATAGTCACAACCAGCAAAACTTAAGTTTATAAAAATAACAGTTAAGACAGCTGCTGAAAAGAAAAAAGTCGCCGAACAATATGAGTATAACTTACGCATAAACTTATACCAAAAATTTAGAATAATTTTAAGTTTATTTTAATGTTTAACATGATCATTTTATAATGAAGGCGTACCCAAGTCCAAAGACTAAATGGAACGCTGTATTATAAACCGAAGCACTGCCGTTAACTATTGGAACATCTGCAATTGCAAGACTTAATTTCATTTCCAGATTTGCAAAAAGATTGTTAAATAATTCCATTCTTTTACTAACTCCCAGAACAGCTGAAGGACCGGTCAGAAAATATCCCAGATCAAACAATCCGCCATTTTCATTGAATTTCAAACCTCTTATCTCACTTTCAGGATGTGCAATTATAATTCCAATCCCTAGTCGGCAGTTTATCTTATTATCTCCCCAAATCCTTTGTAACCATGAACGGTTTATTGTTACGAAATTTAACCCATGTGAAATGCTGAATGTTCCAATCTGCTCCGGTTTATTTTCTAAAAACAATTTATGATGAATTGATTCCAGTTCCCAGGCACTCTCATTATTATCAAGAATGCTTAAACGCCAGTCCCAGTATATGGGGACTTCCATTGGTCTTGTGGCATAGCGGGCATTGATATGTATTTCACTTTCTCCTCTCTGTCTTATAGTCAGGGGTAAAGGTAAATTCACCGGAAAACCGGAAGAGAATTCGATAATAAACTTACTTTGTGATTGTAAAGTGGAATTTTGAAAATGACCTATAATTATGATACACAATATTATATATCTGTGTACTGACATTTTATTTTAGCCCGGTTAACCTGCAGCTTAAATCCCAAAGATCTTTTCTTTCTTTTTCATTATACGCTATTGATGATGCCCTGGTTTCCCTCTTCCTGACAAAATATTTCCCTGTTTTATCCTCAACTTCTTTTGCAGCAGCCAGAAAAACCGGTGTCTCAGCTCCTTCTTTTACATCAGCTCCGGCTGTGCTGAACCCGGCAAAAAGAAGTTTAGTGCCAATTACTCCTGGATGCAGCGCATTTACAGTCACTCCGGTGTTTCTCAGTCTTTCTGCAAGTTCAAAAGTAAATAACAGATTGCATAATTTGGAAATTGAATAAGCATTATATCCGCTATAGTTTACTTCTCCCTGAAGGTTGTCTATATCAAAATCGGCAGATTGGTGAGTAACTGAGCTTACATTAATAATTCTTGAAGGCGCACTTTTCTTTAATATATCAAGTATCAGGTTTGTAAGCAAAAAGTGAGACAGGTAATTTACTTGAAATGTTAACTCAAAGCCATCATCCGTAATAATTCTTTTATTACTGTATACACCTGCATTATTTATGAGTACATCCAGATAATTATGATCTCTTCTGATCTCTTCAGACATTCGCCTTACATCTTCAAGTGATGAGAAATCAGCCACATATACTTTTACTTTGTCGTTGCCTGTTTTGTCTATGATCTCAATGGCAGCTTTCTGAGCTTTTTCAGGACTGCGGCCATGTATAAGTACTTCAGCACCTTTACCGGCTAATTCCAGTGCAGTTTGTTTGCCTATACCGTCCGTTGCACCGGTAATAAGTATTGTCTTTATTGCCATGAATTTGCTTCTCAATATTTTTTATTAACTATATATCCTTAGCAGGTTACCATTTAATGTAACATTGTACTTTGTAAGATTTCTTGAGGCTGGACCATTTATTACATTCCCATTAACATCGAAATTTGATCCATGGTTTGGACAATGGAATCTGTTATTACCCGCTTCATAATTAACAGTTGTCCCCTGATGGGTACATGCTTGCGACAAGGCAGTAAACTGCGTCTGACTTATCCTGGCAATAACGATCCCATTTTTATAAAGTGCACCACTGACATTATTTAAGACTTGACCTTCGGGAGTGCTGAGGTCAATTGTAAAGTCAACGTTTTGTGGAGCATTGATTGAATTGCTGTTGTCTTTACTGCATTGCAGAAAGCAAGTGCTTAATGCTGCAAATGCTGCAGCTTTACCAGAAGTTAAAAGAAAGCTTTTTCTGTCCATAACAGCCCCTGTTCAATTTGATCACTTTATTATTTTTCTATATCGCTTATTTATAAATAATATGTTTTTTCAGTGAATAGGTCAACTAGGATCAGAAAAAGCTCAGCTGCTCCGGCTCAAACAATGAATCAAAAGATATTCCTAGTAAGTTTAGAAGTGAATCTGCTATGGGTTTTATCTGCTTATCAATATAATGGTTGTAATCAATATCTGAATGTTCCAACTCAATTGGGACAGGTCCTCGTTTTGTTATAACATACTGAACTATGCCGTTTGTTCTGTTTATCATACGCGCAGCTTTGACATGGGGAGGTACATTTTTAAGATAATCTTCTGAATCTTTCCTTAAGCGTTTCTTATAGACAAGCTTATCATTGAACTCTCCTTTTTTAATCCGGTAAACACTGTCCTGAATCCAGTCCTTAACATCCTGATTATTGAACACTCTGGTGTACAGCTCTATTTGAAAATCTTTGGCCAGTTTTGTCCAGTCTGACCTGACAAATTCCATCCCTACAAATTCAACTTTTCTTTCTCCGCCTGTTTCAATCATTCCTGCATACCGCTTTTTTGCGCCATAATCCCCCCCTCTGGCATTTGTAAGGGCAAACCGGCTATATATTTTTTCAAACTCAATTTCCAGGTAGGATTCTGTTTTAAATTCATCTTTAATTCGTCTCATCCAGTAATTATTTAGTTCCTGAGCTAATCTTTGCCCTGTGTCTAAATAACTGTTTCCTTTTTCAGCCTTCAGCTTTACAAATAATGAATCAGTATCTCCATAGATTACTTCATAACCGTTATTCTCAAAAAATTCCTTACTCCCAAGAAGCAGCCAATGCCCGGTTGTAGTTATTGCTGAAGCTAGGCTTGAATGAAAGAACCTGCAGCCTGTTGACCCCATTACACCATAAAAACTGTTCATAAGGATTTTTATGGCCTGTGACAAATGCTTGTCCCCATTTGATTTTGCTTCAGCCCTCTTGTCCATCAACTCGCCAATAAAGTCTGCAAGAAAATGCGTGTCCTTTGAAAAACTATATCCTCCGGGAGTCCTAATCGGGTTCTGCTTTCCAAGAAGAAAGGATAAAGGCCCTATCTTAAATGTCCTGATGATCGAGGGATACAAACTCTTAAAATCAAGTACCGCAATATTTTCATACAAACCTGTTTTTGGCTCCAGTACATATCCGCCAGGAGACTGGGCTGAAGTATCCACATCTCTCAGATCTGGAGCAACAAAGCCGCTGCGATGAAGACGTGGAAGATAAAAATGGTCAAATGCAGCGGTCATCATACCGAGTTCATCGAGCAATAATCCTGAGATCTGTGTTCTTTTGATACTAAGATCAATTATCCCTGTTTTCTTAAATATTTCATGAACTAAAACACAATCCTGAAGATTATACTCGGCAAACTTCTTCTTGTCTTTTTTAAATAAAAATTCTATTTGCTCTAATTTATCCTGCTCGGGATTTATTGTTTTACCGGTATTTAATAGCTCCTGAGCTACAGTCTCAAGTTTAAAATCCTCAAAACCATAAAATGAACTCCTCAATGCAGGTGGTCCGTCAATGACTATACGGCCTGGAATATGTGAGTAATATCCACCCATTTTCCTTGAGCCAAATACCATTTTCCCTGCCCCTCTTGATAAATCAAAGTTAACCCGGAGCTGCCTGGACTTTTCTTCCAGAAACATCAGATCAAAACCTATTACATGCCAGCCGATTATTATATCCGGATCTCTTTTCCTGAACCACTCCAGGAATGATTCCAATAACTCTCTTTCGGTAGTGAATATCTTTATATACGAATCCAGTTCAGTTTCTTTCTCTCCCAGCATGAAGACTAGCTTTTCTTCCTGACCGCTGCGCATAAAATCCACAGCTATAGAATAAAGCTGCCCGCTTTTTACTCCTGTTTCAATATCAAGAGAAAGAACTGAAAGATCGGGATAAATTTGTGAAGGCCTTATTTTAGGATTGTGGAAAATTAACAGATTCCCTCTTTCTTCAGGCTCACCTGTAATTTCCACTTGTACATTGATAAATCTTTCCATTAGAAATCTTCTGGCCGGATCAACGTCACTTTCATATGTCCGGATTCCATTCCGGCTGAGAATTTCTGCTGCTGCTTTTAACTCCCGCTGGGTCTGTAAATATATCGCATCTACTGGAAAGTTTTCAAATGTTTTGAGCTCGAGACTTTTCCGTTCATACCTGAAATTAAATTCAGGTATTCTGACTGAACTCTCTATAAAAAAAACAGGTTTTACATTGTCAACTACTATCTCAACAGGACTGTTTTTACCTGTCGTTCCCTGAAATCTTAATATATTTTTGCCATTCCAGTCTTGCCAGTCATAAGTCAATATAAATACGTTTTCTGTAACCAAGCACCACCTGTAAACTTATTCTATCTTTACAAACAATATATTGCCGCTTAAAGTTTTATACAACAAGCATAAAATATTTATTTCCTGGATACATTTACTTTTACTAAAATCTCTGGACTTTGATCCGGAAGCAGTCTGGAATTTCTCGGCGGTATTAATCTTACATATACTTTACCGGATGTATGTATTTGGTATAAATCTATAGGCTCGGTAAGAACTGTACGCTGCTCAAACCCACCTTTTTCAGGCACTCTGAGTGTAATGTTTTCAATTTCCGGAATTATACCTGTAAGTTTCAGATTACCTGGCAGTTTGCCCGCAGTTTGAACCTTGATAGGCACATTAACAAATTTCAGTGATGCTGTGTAAACTCTTACTGATCTGGGTTCTACATTATAGAGCCTTAAGCCCGAAGGCAATTCAAAATTTTCCTGGGAAAACAAAATTTCGTTCTGCCCCTGCTCAAGCCTGTTTACATCAAGTGAGGCTACAAGCTCTGAAGGACGAAGAATTCTAAAAGCCTGCTCTGATCCTGCTAGTGTAACACGACAGTCAATTGGAACTGGTTCTTCCAATATCAGTTTTGGACTCAGATTCCTGAATTCAATTGGAACTGTATAGGTCCTGTATACACTTTCAGACTGATATGCAAAAATTATCCATAATATTACTGACAGGATTACAGAAAGAATACCGGTGTAAATCTTTCCGCTTTTCCAGATCCCGGAAATTGATTCTTTATTCTTTGTAAAATGTTTCTGCCAGAATTCATCTAATTTTTCTTTTAACTGTCCGGCAGAGCTTACTGTGGAAAATTTGCCATCCTCTGCTATTTTGATGGTCCCTCTTTCTTCAGAAACCACAACTACAATAGCATCACACTGCTCTGATAAACCCAGAGA
>JBLNEL010000119.1:0-45602 GCA_050262615.1 Bacillota bacterium | reverse complement strand
GAGATCTGAAGAAGCGCAAACCTGAGATAAAGAGTTCTGATACAAAGACATATTCAAAAATTTAATTCGAAAGCAGAATGGATAATCAAACGACTGTAGTTGATGAATTAAATAATAAATTCGGCCAGGAATCATTTATCCGGCAGTACACGCAGGACAATATACCGACATTCTGGGTGTCAAAAGAAAAAATAAAAGATGTTCTGCGTTATCTGAAGTATGATGTTCCAGGGCCATATAAGATGCTCTATGATCTTTCAGCAATAGATGAAAGGGAAAGGGGCAACAGGCAGGGTCAGCCCGAGAGTGATTTTACAATAGTCTACCAGCTGTTATCATTTGAAAGGAATGCAGATGTAAGGCTTAAGGTAGGCTTAAAAGGTGACTATCCATCGGTTCCAAGTGTTACCGGAATATGGCCAAATGCAAACTGGTATGAGCGGGAAGTCTTTGACATGTTCGGGGTAAAAGTAGAAGGGCATCCTGATCTAAGGCGCATATTAATGCCGCCATGGTGGGAGGGGCATCCATTAAGGAAGGAGCATCCTGCAAGGGCAACCGAGATGGGGCCGTTCAAAATGCCTGATGAGAAGCAGACCATGGAGATAGATGAAATGCAGTTCCACCCAGAGGACTGGGGGCTGGAGAAAGGCAGCGGCGAGACTGATTTTATGTTTTTAAATCTTGGTCCGCAGCACCCCGGGACTCACGGCGTATTAAGGCTTATTTTACAATTAGACGGAGAGACAATAGTAAATATTGTACCTGATATCGGTTTCCACCACCGTGCAGCTGAGAAGACGGCAGAAAGACAGACCTGGCACACCTATATTCCATATACAGACAGGGTTGATTACCTGGCAGGAGTGGTAAACAATCTTGCATACCTAACCAATGTTGAAAAGATTGCAGGCATAGAGATACCCGAGCGTGCGAAGGTGATCAGGGTAATGCTTTGCGAATTTTTCCGTATATCGAATCACCTGGTCTGGTACGGTACATTTGCGCAGGATGTCGGGCAGCTTTCTCCAGTTTTCTACATGTTCAACGACCGAGAGAAGGTAATGGAATTTATAGAAGCCGTATGCGGATTCCGTCTGCACCCGGGGTGGTTCAGAATAGGCGGAGTTGCAGCCGATCTGCCGAACGGCTGGGATAAGATGGTGCGTGATTTTCTGGATTATTTCCCGCCAAAGATAAGAGAATATGAAAAAATGGTATTGAAGAACAGGATCTTCAAGGCAAGGACAGTAGGTATAGGTGCCTTTACTTTAGATGAAGCAATAGACTGGGGAATTTCAGGACCAAACCTAAGGGCTACCGGAAGCAGCTGGGATATAAGGAAAGTGCGTCCATACTCAGGATATGAAAATTTTGAATTCGACATTCCAACTGCGCTAAACGGCGACTGCTATGACCGTGCATTAGTCCGCACAGCGGAGTTATGGCAAAGCTTAAGGATCATAGAGCAATGTCTGAAGAATATGCCCGAAGGTCCATATAAATCAGATCATCCATTGACCACGCCGCCATTAAAGGACAAGACCATGCTGCACATTGAGACACTGATAAATCATTTTCTTAATGTAAGCTGGGGGCCTGTTTTACCGCCGGGGGAATCGAATATTGCTATTGAAGCGCCGAAGGGCATGAACAGTTATTATCTGATAAGTGACGGAAGTACAACGCCATACAGGAACCACATCAGGACACCTTCATTTGTTCACATGCAGATGGTTCCATATATAAGCAGAAGTTATACGGTTGCGGACCTGCTATCAATTTTAGGAAGCTTTGATTTTGTATTGGCAGATATAGACAGATAAAAATTCTAAATACTAGACAAAATCAAATGAATAAGATATCAAATGAATAAGATCAAATGAAAAGGCCATATAAATAAAGTTATATGAGCAGGTTCATATGAAGTCAGGTCAACTTAAAGAAGTAAAGATATTTAGCAGAAAAAATTATGGAGGATGGATATCCAATGCTCTCTGATCAGGAAAGACATGAAATTGAAGAGGAATTTAAGCTTTATCCATATAAAAGCGCGGCATCAATTGAAGCTCTTAAGGTAGTTCAGAAACACCGCGGATGGATCTCCGATGAGAGCATAAAAGATATTGCCGAAATGCTTGAGATAGCTCCTGATGAGCTTGATGCAGTTGCAACATTTTACAATCTGATCTACAGAAAGCCTGTCGGCAGGCATGTAATTCATATCTGCAACAGTGTAAGCTGCTGGGTAATGGGTTATGAGGGAATATTAAAACAATTAAGCGAGAGTCTGGGAGTAAAATACGGTGAGACGAGTTCAGACGGCAGGTTTACGCTTCTGCCTGTTCCCTGCTTAGGCACATGCGATCATGCCCCGGCGTTAATGATCGATGGTGATCTGCACAGGGATCTTACTCCCGAAAAGATAAACGCTATACTTCAATCATACCAGTAAAGGATGGAACATTGTTATTATGGATGATAAACCTTTAACTAAATATATTCGCCCAGGTCAGGGGCCGATGGATATAAAAGAATACGAGCAGGCCGGCGGATATCAGGCATTAAGAAAAATATTTGGCGGCATGCAGGCAAAAGACGTTATGGATGCTGTCAAGGATTCAGGTTTAAGGGGCAGAGGCGGAGCAGGATTTCCAACAGGAATGAAGTGGAGTTTTGTGCCGATGGGTGACAAGGCTCCGCATCCGAAGTATCTTGTTGCAAACGGTGATGAGATGGAGCCAGGGACGTTCAAAGACCGTCTGCTCTTAGAGGGCGCACCGCATCAGCTAATTGAAGGAATGATAATAAGCGCCTATGCAATTGAAGCAGATATAGCCTACATATTTATAAGGGGCGAATATACTTTAGCGGCAAAGATAGTACAGAAGGCTCTGGCTGAAGCATATCAGTCGGGATATCTTGGACAAAACATTCTTGGTTCGGGTTACAATCTTGAGATGTATCTTCACACAAGCATCGGGCGGTATATGTGCGGAGAAGAGACAGGGCTGCTTAATGCTTTGGAGGGAAAAAGAGCAAATCCAAGGGCAAAGCCGCCGTTTCCGCAGTCGAGCGGACTTTTCGGAAAGCCTACAATTGTAAATAACATTGAAACGCTTTCAAATATTCCGCACATAATAAACAATGGAAGTGAATGGTTCAAGAAGTTAAGTCTTACAGGCGAAGGGGGCACGAAGCTGTATGGAGCAAGCGGGAAGGTAAAGACTCCGGGAGTATGGGAGCTGCCGCTTGGAACTCCGCTTAGAGAGATACTGGAAGTACATGCAGGCGGTATGAAAGACGGTGTTAAGTTCCGGGGGCTATTGCCCGGCGGAGCCTCGACGGATTTTCTTACTGAAGAGCACCTGGATGTAAACATGGATTTTACAAATGTAGGCAAAGCAGGCAGCCGTCTTGGAACAGGTACAATTATAGTAATGGATGATAAGACCTGTCCTGTTGGATTTGTGCTTAATCTTGAGGCCTTTTTTGCACAGGAATCATGCGGCTGGTGCACTCCATGCCGTGAAGGTTTGCCCTGGGTAGCAAGGATACTACAGTCGATTGAAGACGGGACCGGAGAAATGGAAGATATGGACCTGCTTTCATTTCACACGAAATATTTAGGGCCAGGCAACACATTTTGTGCGCTTGCTCCCGGAGCGATGGAGCCTTTGCAGAGTGCAATAAAATATTACAGAGAAGATTTTGAACGTCACATTAAAGAAAAACGCTGTCCCTGGAGGTCATAAGTATGGCAAAAACTGCTAAGATAAAGATTGACGGTAAAGAATATGAAGTGGATGCATCAAGGAACCTGCTTGAGGTATGCCTGTCGCTTAAATTAAACCTGCCGTATTTCTGCTGGCATCCGGCAATGGGCTCAGTTGGAGCATGCCGTCAGTGTGCAGTAAAAAGATACAGGGACGAAAGCGATACAAAAGGCAGGCTGATAATGTCGTGTATGGAGCCGGTGCAGGATGGTATGATAATATCGATTGAAGATGCGGAGGCAAAGGAATTCAGAGCAGGTGTTATAGAGTGGCTGATGACAAATCATCCGCATGACTGTCCAGTCTGTGATGAAGGCGGGGAATGTCATCTTCAGGATATGACCTTAATGTCAGGGCATAATTACAGGCGATACAGGTTTAAGAAAAGGACATACAGGAATCAGTACTTAGGGCCTTTTGTAAATCACGAAATGAACCGGTGTATTCAATGCTACCGTTGTGTAAGGTATTACAGGGATTATGCAGGCGGAAAGGATTTTAATGTTTTCGGAGCTCACAACCAGATTTACTTTGGTCGGTATGAGGAGGGTGTGCTTGAGAATGAATTTTCAGGAAACCTGGTTGAGATCTGTCCCACGGGAGTATTTACGGACAAGACACTGCAGAATCATTATACGCGCAAGTGGGATCAGACCTATGCTCCTTCTATATGTGTGCACTGCAGTGTAGGCTGCAACACGATAGCCTCAGAAAGATACGGGCTGGTGCGCCGGATACAGAGCAGGTATAATGGCGAAGTCAATGGTTATTTCCTGTGTGACCGCGGGCGTTTCGGGTATGAATTTGTAAACAGCAGTAAAAGGATAAGGAAGCCGCTTTTAAGGAATAAGCAGCTAGGGGCTTTTGATGAAGTCAGCAATGAAGAAGCCTTAAAGCAGGTAAGGAAACTTCTTTCTGAGAGTAAAAGGATAGTAGGTATCGGTTCTCCGAGGGCATCGCTTGAATCGAATTACACATTAATGTCGCTGGTTCAGAAGGGGAATTTTTACTGGGGTGAGACGGATAAAAATCTTCAGCTCATACAAAAAGAGCTTGATATCTTAATGAACGGTCCAGTAAGGACGCCATCTTTAAGGGAAATAGAGAAGTGTGATGTTGTAGTTGTCTTAGGAGAAGACCTTACCAACACAGCTCCAATGATAGCCTTAGCCTTAAGGCAGTCAGTCCGTCAGACACCAGTGCAGAGTGCAACTCCATTCCGTATTCCGCACTGGCAGGATCAGGCAGTAAGAGAGTTGACGCAGGATGAAAAAGGTCCGGTCTTTATTGCGGCACCATATTCAACGAAATTAGATGATATTGCAGAGACCTTCCGCGGGCCAGCAGATGAGATTGCACGGCTGGGTTTTATGACAGCAAATTTATTTTCAGACAAATCTTCATCTGTTAATAATCCCACAGATCAGATGAAAGATATTTCAGGAAAAATTGCAGAGGCATTAAGGAAAGCAGAGCGGCCGCTTATAATTGCAGGCACAAGTCTGCAGAGCGAAGCAGTAATTGAAGCTGCAGCAAATCTTGCCTGGGCAGTAAATCTTTCCGGGAAAAGCTGTGAAATCTGTTTTACTGTTCCTGAGAACAACAGTATGGGGATGGCAATGATGGGTCCGGTACAAGGGCTTCAGAGTGCTTTTGATGCAGTAAATAATAAGGCAGCAGAGACGCTGATAATACTTGAAAATGATCTTTACCGCAGGGCTGACAAGCAGGCAGTAGACGCATTTCTAAGCAGATTTAAGAATGTAATTTGTCTGGATTATCTGGAGAACGATACCACGCTGAAGGCTGATATAGTATTTTCAGCCGGAAGTTTTGCTGAGAGTGACGGCACGCTTGTAAACAATGAAGGGCGTGCACAGAGGTTTTATCAGGTTTATGATGCCGGTGAAAGTGTAAAGGAAAGCTGGAGATGGTTAAGGGATATCATGGTAAACAGCGGGCTTCATGAGTTCAGCAAATGGAAAAATTTCAGTGATTTTACAAATGCAGTGGCAAAGGCGATGCCGGTTTTTGAAGGCATCGGTTCAATTACACCGCCTCCCGGATTTAGAATTGCAGGAGAAAAGATACCGCGTGAGCCATTCCGTTACAGCGGCAGGACAGCGATGCATGCAGATAAGAGTGTACATGAGCCCAAGCCGCCTGAGGATATAGATTCGCCGTTATCATTTACAATGGAAGGATACCGGGGGCAGCCGCCATCGTCTATAATTCCATTTTTCTGGGCACCGGGCTGGAACTCGCAGCAGTCGATAAATAAATATCAGATAGAAGTAGGCGGGCCGCTGCACGGTGGAGATCCGGGAAAGCGTTTAATTGAGCCTAAGGCAGCGAAGAGTGCAACGTTCTTCAGCCGTATACCTGAAGCATTCAAGATGAGAGACGGCGAATGGTTTACTGTTCCGGTCTATCATATATTCGGTTCAGAGGAGATGAGTGTAAATGCTCCGGGAATAGCAGAATTAACGCCAAAGCCATATATAATGATCTCAGTTGAAGATGCGGGGACAATGGGCATTACCTCAGAGAAGTCCGTTGAGATTGAAGTATCTGGAAAGGGGTATACTCTGCCGGCAAAACTGAATATTGGACTTACGCGCGGGATAATAGGCATACCGAAAGGGTTGCCGGGGATGCCTGAGGTTGCAACAGGCAGCTGGATAAAAATGAAAGGAGCTGTATAGGATGAGCCCTTTACTTTATGTACTGATAATTACAGTAGTTGTGCTGCTTGTCCTTATGACCATTGCAGCAAATCTTATCTGGGTTGAGCGGCGTATGCTTGCATTATGGCAGGACCGTCTGGGGCCGAACCGAGTAGGACCGTTTGGACTTATGCAGGTAATAGCCGATATGATAAAGATCTTCTTTAAGGAAGACTGGATACCTAAATTTGCAGACCGTCCGGTTTTCTTTATTGCGCCGACAATAGTTATTACAACCGTGCTTATGAGTTTTGCAGTTATTCCATTTGCCCCGGGAATAGTTGTAACAGACTTTAATATTGGTGTATTATTCTTCCTCGGCATGTCGTCACTCGGAGTATACAGTGTTGTCTTAGGCGGGTGGGCATCGAACAATAAATATTCGCTGCTTGGCGCCTTAAGGGCAGCGGCGCAGATGATATCCTATGAAGTATTTATGGGCTTATCGCTGATGGGAGTAGTAATACTAGCCGGGTCATTTAACTTAAACGATATAGTATTGGCACAGGCAAAGAGCACGTGGTTTATTATTCCGCAGATAATTGGATTTTTTGTTTTCTTTATTGCGGGCATAGCAGAGACACACCGTTTGCCGTTTGACCTTCCAGAGGCTGAAAGCGAGTTAATATCAGGGTTTCACTCAGAATATTCAGGCATGAAGTTCGGGATGTTTTTCGTTGGAGAGTATCTAGGCATAACGCTAATTTCAGCGATGGTAGTAACGCTATTTTTCGGAGGCTGGTTAGGTCCTGCATTTTTACCGGGAGTAGTCTGGTTTTTCCTAAAGCTTGCTGTGTTTATTCTGGTGTTTGTGCTTTTAAGGGCAGCCCTGCCCCGTCCGAGGTATGACCAGTTAATGTCCTATGGCTGGAAGTTTTTACTTCCCTTGTCACTATTAAATCTGGTAGTAACAGGAGCGGTGGTGCTGCTGGCAAAATAGATCTTACTTCAATGCGGAAGTCTCAAGGTTGGGGGAATTTCCAAGCGGGGAATTTTTAATTGAGTTTAGGCTTAGTATTGAACTTAGTATTGAACTTAGTATTGAACTTAGTATTTGTTCAGGATTTAGTATTCAGAGTTTAACGAAAGAAAGGTAAGAGATGATATTAAGCAATTTAAGGACAATATGGCTTACATTCCTTCATCTTTTCCGTAAGCCGGTTACGATAGAATATCCTGAAGAAAAGGCAAAGCTTCCTGCAAGGTGGAGAGGGCGGATTGTTTTGACGCGTGATCCGGACGGGCAGGAGCGGTGTGTTGCATGTTATCTATGTGCCGTGGCATGTCCGGTTGACTGCATATCGCTTCAGGCGACGCAGGATGAGACAGGAAGAAGGTATCCTGAATTTTTCAGGATCAACTTTTCGCGCTGCATATTCTGCGGGTTCTGTGAAGAGGCATGTCCGACATATGCAATACAGCTTACGCCTGAGTATGAGATGAGTGAATATGTACGGCAGAACATGGTTTACGAAAAGGAGAATCTGTTGATAAGCGGGACGGGAAAATATCATGATTACAACTTTTACAGGGTTTCAGGTCTGGCAATAGGCGGCAAAGGCAAAGGTGAAGCAATCGAAGAAGATCCGCCGGTTGATCTGCGTTCACTTTTACCCTGAAAAAATTTACCTGAAAAGAATTTTTTTTGAAGGATCAGATATAGCAAGCTTAGGACGGAAAAATAAATAACAAAGCAGTTTTCGCCGGCTGAATTATTTAATCAGCCGGAATACTGAAGGTGGAAAATGAATATAGTTTTTTATATCGCATCAATTGCTGCAATTGCATCAACAGTAATGGTAATAACCAGGCTTAATGCAATACATGCACTCTTATACCTGATTGTTTCGCTTCTTTCGGCTGCTGTTGTTTTCTTTATGCTGGGTGCACCTTTTGTAGCGGCGCTAGAAGTTATAGTTTATGCTGGTGCTATCATGGTACTGTTTGTCTTCGTGGTCATGATGCTTAATCTGGGGCCGCAGGCAACAGAGCAGGAGAACACCTGGTTCAATCCAAAGATATGGATAGGTCCGGCAATACTATCTGCAGTATTATTAGCAGAGTTTGTATACGTACTGATATCTTCCCCGGGAGCAGGAGTAAATACAAATATCATTCAGCCTCGACAGGTAGGCATTTCGCTTTTTACAAGCTACATGCTTGTAGTTGAGCTGGCAGCAATGCTTCTGCTTGCAGGGATTATAGGAGCTTATCACTTAGGCAGAAGGAAGGACGTAGTTATTCACCGTTATTTCAGGGGTGAAGTAGAGGGATTTAAGCCAACAGGTGAAAATAAAGTAATAGAGACAGGATTAAATGAGAGTGATACTTCGATGCCAGAGAGGAATATGAGCGGAGCTAATCTGCCAGGGGCCGATCTTAGTCAGAGAGGGTCTATATGAATACCATACCAATGGAGCACGGGCTGATACTTGCAACAGTGCTTTTTCTTCTAGGGTTAATAGGGCTGCTTTCGCGCAGGAACATTGTATTTATACTAATGTCGGTTGAAGTAATGCTTAATGCCGCAGGGCTGGCATTTATAGTAGCAGGGTCAAGGTGGTCGCAGCCGGAAGGGCAGGTAATGTTTGTTTTTATACTAGCAATGGCGGCAGCTGAGGTATCTGTAGCGCTTGCACTGATCATACTATTACACAGGAAGTTCAAAACGCTTGATGCCGATGCAGCACATAATATGAGAGGTTAAGGTATGCTTGAACTGTTATGGATTGTTCCCGCATTGCCGTTTCTGGGCTATATTATTTTAGCTTTTTTCGGCGGCAGGATGTCAAAAAGTCTCTCAGCCACGATAGGCGTAGGCTCGATGGCCTTATCGGCAGTTATAACAATATTAATTGGAATAAGTTTTCTATCATCTCCACCGGAAGGTCACAAGTTTGTACAGACGCTCTGGACGTGGGTAGATGCAGCGGGCTTTAATCCGGCGATAGCCTTTCATTTAGATTCGATGTCGCTGGTATTTATATTTGTTGTAACATTTGTTGGTTTTCTGATCCACCTGTATTCGACTCAATATATGGAGGAAGAAGATCCGACCTGGTATGCAAGGTTTTTTGCATATATGAATCTGTTTGTAGGAGCGATGCTCACGCTGGTATTAGCCGATAACCTGCTGCTTCTTTATTTAGGATGGGAAGGAGTGGGTTTATGCAGTTATCTATTAATAGGCTACTGGTACCGGGACCCAGAGAACGGGGCTGCAGCCAGGAAGGCATTTGTTGTAACGCGTGTGGGTGACACGGCAATGGCGATAGGGCTTTTTATACTGGTAATGACATTCGGCACTTTAAACATTCAGGAAATACTTCACCGTGTACCGCTCACATGGCCAGTGAGCTCGCAGGCAGTAGTAATAACGGCTCTAATGCTCTTAGGCGGTGCAGTAGGTAAAAGTGCGCAGCTTCCATTGCAGACCTGGCTTCCGGATGCAATGGCAGGTCCGACGCCAGTCAGTGCTCTTATACATGCGGCAACGATGGTTACAGCCGGGGTATATTTAATTGCGCGCACAAACGTAATATTTCTTCAGGCGCCCGAGATAATGATGCTTGTTGGAATAATAGGTGCACTTACGCTTTTAATTGCGGGGTTTACAGCAATTACTCAATATGATATAAAGAAAGTGCTGGCTTATTCAACCATCAGTCAGATAGGTTATATGTTTTTAGCCTTAGGTGTAGGTGCGTGGTCTGCCGGGGTATTTCATTTTATGATACATGCTTTCTTTAAGGCGCTGCTTTTTCTTGGTGCCGGGGCCGTTATATATGCGCTGCATCATGAGCAGAACATGTTCAAGATGGGGGGAGTAAAGAACATGCTTCCTGTGACCTTCTGGACGTTTGTAATAGGGAGTGGCTCGCTGGCTGCTCTTCCGCTAGTTACAGGAGGGTTTTACAGCAAAGATCTTATACTTTATCATGCATTTACAGGTGAGCATGGAAGCAAGGTCCTCTACTTTGCAGGAATCTTCGGAGCTCTGATCACGGCAATATATACAGGGCGCATGGTCTTTCTTACTTTTTACGGGCATGAAAAAACACATTTACATCATAAGCCGGGCGGGAGGATGGAAATTCCGCTTATCATTCTGGCAGTGCTTTCAACAATAGGCGGATTTATTGAGCTGCCGAGGACATTAGGGCATCTGCCATTATTCTCAGAGTTCATGCACACGGTTCTTCCGGCTACGGGTGAAGAAGGAGCAGTAAGTACAGAGCTTATGCTTCAGCTTATAGCAGCTATAGTTTCAATCGGAGGAGTTTTAATTGCATGGTGGCTTTACTATAAGAAGCCCGATACGCTTAAGGAATTTAAGACTTCGCCTACAGGGCAGGGCTTATATAAATTCTGGTTTTCAGGCTGGGGTTTCGACTGGCTATATGATCACGTGATAGTAAAGCCAATTGTATGGATAGCCAATGTAAACAAAAATGATATTATTGATCTAATTTATACCGGCATTGCATGGCTGACCAGGCAGTTCAACCGTATCTTCAGTGTTTCTCAGACCGGCAGGATCAGGTGGTATGCAATGGGTATAGCATTCGGTGCAATCGTAGCCTTAACAATAGCGGTGTTCCTATGATACTACTTTGGTTAATAATAATATTGATGGCAGGAAGTTTCCTGGCCTGGTTATCATCGCGCTGGAGCGATATGGCTCCAAGGTGGATATCGCTTGTAATACTGATTATTGATTTTATAATAGCGATATTTTTCTGGGCACAGACTTCAGCAGGCAGCGGCATGAACAACTTTAATCCTACGGGAAACCGGGGGTTGTGGTTTACAGAGATAAACTGGTCGTGGGTTCCGTCTTTCGGCATCAGTTTTCATCTGGCAGCAGACGGGCTGAGCATACTTATGATATTGCTGACGTTATTTTTAGGAATATCATCCCTTTTAATTTCATGGAGGGAAATTGAATACAAGGTGGGGTTTTTCCACTTTAATTTATTGTGGATATTAGCCGGTATAATAGGAGTATTTACAGCAATTGACTTGTTCCTGTTTTATTTCTTCTGGGAAGTAATGCTGATACCGATGTATTTTCTAATAGGGATCTGGGGGCATGAAAACAGGATATATGCATCGTTCAAGTTCTTCATATTTACGCAGGCAAGCGGGCTGTTGATGTTCATTGCAATACTGGCTTTATATTTTATTCACGGAAAAACTACAGGCACATTTACATTTGATTACATGCAGCTCTTAGGCACAAATCTTTCGCCGACTGCAGCAATGTGGTTAATGGCGGGATTTGTAATAGCATTTATTGTAAAGCTTCCGGCAGTTCCCTTCCACAACTGGCTGCCCGATGCGCACACCGAAGCGCCTACGGCAGGCAGTGTAATATTAGCAGGTCTGATGCTTAAGACAGGAGCCTATGGGCTTATAAGGTTTGTGCTGCCGTTATTTCCCGGAGCAGTAAAAGAGTTTGCGCCTGCTGCGATGATAATAGGAGTTGTGGGGATACTTTACGGGGCAATACTTGCATTCTCGCAAACAGACTTTAAGCGTCTTGTGGCTTATACCAGTGTGAACCATATGGGATTTGTTATGCTTGGTGTATTTGCGCTAAACGAAATGGCTTTACAAGGTGTAGTGATGCAGATGATATGTCATGGTATAAGCACAGGCGCCTTATTTATCTTAGTGGGTGCTCTTTATGAGAGGATACACACAAGAGACATCAATATAATGGGAGGGCTCTGGGATAAAGTGCCGAGGATGGGGGCAATTGGGCTTGTCTTTGCTTTAGCCTCGTTAGGACTTCCGGGGCTGGGGAATTTTATTGCAGAATTTCTAGTGCTTGCAGGAGCCTATCAGGCAAATAACTGGATAACGGTCTTTGCAACCGTAGGACTTGTACTTTCAACGATATACTCATTGCGAATAATGGCAAAAGTATTCTATGGCAAGCCTGTAAGGGAATGGAAACTTACTGATTTTAACACAAGAGAACTAATAATAATGGGATCGCTGGTAATTGTAATAGTATGGCTGGGGCTTTTCCCGAATTATGTTCTTTACACCTCAAGGCCTTCGATCAAAAACGTGATGGAAAATGTAAATTCAAAGTCTGCCGGGACAGGAAGTATTTATAAGATATATCCGGAGGAAAAAGACGCACAAAAGAGCGCTCTGAGAGAAACGGGAGTAAAAGGAGGTAAGCAATAATGACAACAGAAGCGTTATATTCATTGCTGCCACTTATGATAATTGCAGGCTTTTCGATCCTTGATATGCTATTAATTGCAATATACAGGGATCATAAGCTTACCTTTACATTTACTCTGATTGGTTTTACTGCAGCCTTTATTTCACTTTTTGTTGTAAGAGGCATGCTGCCGAAGCAGATAGTCCCGGTATTTATAATTGATAATTATGCTTTATTTTACTGGGGGCTTATAATAATAGCAAGTTTTGCTGTGGCAGTGCTTTCATACAGTTATTTCAAAGCTCAGGAAGAAGAGCAGGAGGAATTTTATGTACTGCTTACAACTGCAAGTCTGGGTGCGTGTGCCATGGCATCGGCTTCACATTTTATATCGTTTTTTATGAGTCTTGAAGTTTTAAGTGTATCGCTCTATGCGATGGTATCTTACTTAAAAGAAAGGCGCGAGTGTGTTGAAGCGGGGCTGAAGTATTTAGTTTTAGCAGCCGCATCATCGGCCTTTCTGCTTTTTGGTATGGCATTAGTATATGCATCTACAGGCACAATGGAATTTGCGCAGCTTGGCGAAAGGCTGCAGAGTTCAGGTGCCGGGATGTTAATACTTTCAGGGCTTTCTATGATGGTAATTGCCGTCGGCTTTAAGCTAGCGCTTGCGCCGTTTCACATGTGGACTCCGGATGTTTACCAGGGTGCTCCTGCCCCGGTTACAGCATTTGTTGCCACAGTATCGAAGGCAGGAATGTTCGGGCTTTGGCTGAGGTTTTTCACAATGGTAAACGGCTACCGTTACAATTCCTTAATGATACTTTTTACAGTAATTGCAATTGCTTCAATGTTCACTGGAAACTTTCTTGCTCTTATGCAGAACAATGTAAAAAGGATACTTGCTTATTCTTCGATTGCACATCTTGGCTATTTATTTGTGGCATTTCTTGCTGGCGGCAATATGGCAGTTGAAGCCACGACGTTTTATTTAGTAGCCTACATTATTACTTCGCTTGGAACATTTGGAATTGTGACCGTATTATCAGGAAAGCTAAGGGATGCCGAAGACATTGAAGATTACAGGGGTTTATACTGGACTCGTCCGCTTGTAGCCACAGTATTTACAGCCATGCTTATGTCGTTAGCGGGCATACCGCTTACGGCAGGCTTTATAGGAAAGTTTTATTTAGTTTCGGCAGCAATAAATAAGTTTCTATGGCTGCCGGTTATAATACTTGTCGTTAACAGTGCAATAAGTGTTTATTATTACCTAAGGATAATAGTTGTAATGTACCGCCCGGTTATAGATGAAGTTAAAGAAGTACAGACCCATCAATCGGCTACAACCCCTGAGGTGACACGGAAGACTGCAGCTTCAGATGCAGGAGTAAGCAGGCCTCCGGCTTCTGAAGTAACAAGGAAAGAGCCGCTTGGTCATTATCCTGTTTCACTTGGCGGCGGAATTGTGCTTGCAGCTATGGTGCTTGCACTGATCTATGTGGGGGTATATCCGCATGATGTTGTGCAGCTGATAAAAGAGATGGTATCAAGCATTTCAGGCTCGGTAATACCTACAAATACCACGCTAAGATAAACACACGAAAGAGTAATGTTGTTATCAGAGCGGAACGGGCGGCACAGGGTTCCGCTCTGATAGTTATAGTAGTTAAGCTCATCATACCTAAAAACATTTTAATTCTAATTACATTTACTTTGCTACTAAAATTATACCCTAAATTCTTCTTAAAATACCTATAACTAGGTATTTTTTTGGTTAAAAAAAAGGAGGATCTTAGCTTTTAATATTTCAGGCAAAATTCTCAAATCCGGTTAAAACTAAGGCAAACAAGAGGAATATTATGCAAAAGTGGTTTTTCAATCTTAAGATAATGGCCAAAATACTTACAGGCAACGTGTTTGTTGTGCTGGTAAGTCTAGTAGTAGCGCTGACAGCTTATTCATACCTGTCGAAATTCAGCAATAATACAGAAGATTTGTATTACAACAGTGTAGTGCCGATACAGGATCTTGGCACGGCGTATTCTGATCTGATTGCAATCCGGGGGGATATAAGGCTGATGTTACTTGAGACCACAAATGAAGGAAAAGAAAAATGGCTGAAATCAATTAAAAAGGAAGCAAAAGAGATTGATCAGCTCTTAGATGATTACAGTAAAACGAATCTACTTAAATCTGAAGAAGACACACTATCTTTGTTTAAGAGTGCATGGACTGGTTATCTGGAGCAAGTGCTGAAGGCGTCAGACTTAATATTCCAGGAGAAGAACCAGGAAGCCATTGTGCTGCTTGATACAAAAGCCAGGGATTACCTTAACATATGCAGGCCAACGCTTAAAGCGCTGGTTGCAATAAATGTAAATGCAGGCAACAAAGCTCATCTGGAAACAGAAGGGGATGTAAAAAAGGCAAGTCTAATGCTAATTATACTTGTTATTACAGGCACAGCCGGGGCGTTTACGCTAAGCTATTTAATTGCAAAGGTAATTAAAAAAGAATTAAACAAAGTGCTTAACATGGCCAATGAAATGATCAAGGGGCACATCAAGGTAAGGGCAAACGTTCAGACAAATGATGAATTAGGAGAGATGGGAAGGGTCCTGGACAATTTTGCTCATCTGGTAGATGAAAACATATGCGGGGTGCTGAATAAAATAGCCTCAGGGGATGTAAGCTATGTTTCAAAAGCTTCAGACAAAGATGATGAAATAGCGCCTGTGCTCAATAAGCTGACATCGACAGTACGTGAACTTATAAGTGAAACATCAAGGCTAACAGAAGCCGCTGTTGAGGGAAGGCTAAGTGTAAGGGGCAGTGAAGAAAAATTCAGCGGGGGTTTCAGGGAGATAGTTCACGGAGTAAATGCCACATTAGATGCAGTTATACTTCCAGTAAAAGAAGGCAGCGATGTTCTTGAAGTAATGGCTAAGGGTGATCTGACGGTAAGAGTAAAAGGGAACTACAAAGGAGATCATCAGATAATAAAGAACAGTATAAATCAGCTTGCAGAAGAAATGAATTACGCATTAAGAGAAGTAAATGAGGCTGTCCATGCAACAGCAAGCGCAGCAACCGAGATCTCAAGTTCAAGTGAAGAAATGGCAGCAGGAAGTCAGGAGCAGTCTCAGCAGACAACTGAAGTAGCCAGTGCCGTAGAAGAATTATCTAAGATGATATATGAGACTTCAAAAGGGGCTTCGACAGTTGCAGAGACGTTAAAAGGAGCAGAAAAGCGGGCAATTGAGGGAGGTAAAGTAGTAGATAAGACAATTGAAGGAATGAACCAGATTGAGGTGGTTGTAACAAAAGCATCCTCGACAATTGAAGCCTTAGGAGAAAGCAGCAATCAGATAGGTGAAATTATACAGGTAATTGATGACATTGCAGATCAGACAAACTTACTTGCATTAAATGCTGCAATTGAGGCAGCCCGGGCAGGTGAACAGGGGCGGGGCTTTGCAGTTGTGGCCGATGAGGTCAGAAAGCTTGCTGAAAGAACAATAAAAGCCACAAAGGAGATAGCCCAGATGATAAGCAAGATACAGTCTGACACTATACTTGCGGTAGAGGCAATAAGGGAAGGAAATGAAGAGGTAGAAAAGGGCAAGGCGTATGCATACAGTTCGGGCGAAGCATTAAAGGAAATAATAGATGATGTAAACAAATCCTCAAGTCTTTCACACCAGGCAGTAAGTGCCACTGAGGAGATGTCCTCAGGAGCCGATCAGATAAGTAAAAGCATGGAAGGTATCTCGAGTGTTACGCAGCAAAGTGCTGCAGGTACTGAGCAGATAGCAAGGGCAGCAGAGGACTTAAACCGTCTTACAGTAAACCTGCAGGAACTAATAAGCAGGTTCAGGCTTGGTGATGAGTCTGAGCGGTCCTCCTCATCAGCAGGCAGGTTAACGCAGTCAGGCGGTTTTGCAGTAAGGAGCAACGGGAGACTTACACGCCGTTAAAATGCTCATGTAAAAAGAGTCATGTTAAAATATCAATAAAAAAAGAGGCGTTTTAATTTAAAGCGTCTCTTTTCCGTTTACACGATTATCAGACCATTCTTCAAAATTACATTGCTATTAAATCACCCATTATTTATTATATTGCCGCAAACAAATTATGCTATAAAGTATTCAGAGCAATATTGCCATGAAGATAAAATACCAACAATTCCAGTCTTCAGGTTTCCGGTTTTGTCTTGTGCTTGTAATAACAATACTCTTTGGTTTTATGCACACTGGTTCCGATCTAAGGGCACAGGATAAAGGAAATCTCAGAGGTCTGGTAACCGACTCATTAAATGCCGAGGCGCTTGCATATGCCACAGTCTACATACAGGAATTAAAGACAGGGGCGCTGACAGATTCAAAGGGATATTTTGTTATCACCTCATTACCGGCCAATAAGGACCTTACACTCATAATTTCATATACCGGTTACAATCCAAAGAAAATTCAATTCAGGGTAAATCCCGAAAAGATGCTTCATCTGGACATCAAATTAATTCCATTGAGCATACTATTGCCCACGGTTGAAAAAGTTGCAAAGCGTCATGGTGAAGAAAATGCAACAGATATCAGCATACAGAGGATACTGGTAAAAGATCTGGAATATCTGCCCAAGGGAGTAGAGACCGATATATTAAGGTCGCTGCATTACATTCCAGGTGTACGATCAACGAGTGATATTTCTGCGCGATATTATATCAGAGGCGGGGCAAGCAATCAGAATCTTGTACAGATAGACAAAGCAACAATTTACAATCCTTTTCATGCCTTAGGGCTTTTCAGCGTAATTGATCCGGAGATTGTCAACAGTGCTGAATTCTTTAAAGGCGGATTTCCGGCCGAATACAGCGGAAGGCTTTCCTCGGTACTGAACATGTCGCTTAAAGACGGAAACAAGAACTCATATAGCGGGAAAGTAAGTTCGAGTTATTTAAGTGCAAAAGCATTATTTGAAGGGCCGATACCAAACGGTTCATTTATAATGACAGCCAGGAAGAGCATTTCAAACCAGATATACAAGAAGTTTGTTAACCGCAATCTGCCGCTGGAATTCTATGATATGGCTTTTAAGGTCAATTATTCCAATCCGAAATTTATTGAAGGCAGCAAAGTGATATTTTACGGGTTTTCAAGCAGCGACAGAATTGAGCATGAGACAATTTCTGAGGCTGATCTAAACTGGACAAACAGTGTTTATGGTGTTAACTGGTTTCTTATTTCAGATACTCCCCTGTTCTTTGAACTAGGCATATCGGTCAGCAATTTCAACGGAGAGGTTAAGCCTAATCAGAGCACAGCGCGCGAGAAGAAAAACGATGTTGGCGATATTAACATGAAGATGGATTTTCATTATGTATATGACAGTAAAGATGAACTTGGTGTGGGTATAAATCTTCTGGATCTAAGGTCAAAACTGCTGTTGGAAAATGGTTTAGGCACATTAAGCAGAGTTGAGAGTAACGGGACAAATATAAGTCTGTATCTTAAGTATAAATTCCTGAGGTTTAAGAGTCTTGGGGTTGAGATAGGCTCACGCTTTAACGGTGCAAGTCTAGTTAACGGCGGCACGGATATGATGGCAGAGCCCCGAGTAAGCTTTACATACAGAATAATACCAGAGCTAGCGATCAAGGGTGCCTGGGGAATATTTCAGCAGGAGCTTACAACGCTTTCAGACGACAAAGAAGTCATTTCGCTTTTCGAGCCATGGATAATAGCTCCGAATTACATGGGGACTGCAAAGTCGCGCCATTTTATATTAGGACTTGATGCTGATCTTACAGGTGAGATGTCGCTTGCAGTTGAAGGTTACTACAAAAAAAGTATAAACATGGCGATGATAAATGAGAAGAAGATCTATGAAACTGACCGTGATTTTGTTGCAGGAAGCGGAGAGTCATATGGATTTGAAGCGATGCTTAGTCTAAGTGCCGGAAGTTTTGGTTTCCGAGGGGGATACAGTTTAAGCTGGGCATATAATGAAATAGATAACTGGCTGTTTTATCCAAAATATGATGCGCGGCACTCCTGTAATCTGGCAGCAGAGTATAAGTTTGGCGGCGGCTGGCAGTTTAGTGCCGTATGGAGCTATAACACTGGTATGCCTTTTACAAAGCTGACGGGTTATTATGATAAGCTTTCAATAGACGATTTTTCTACGTTTACAAACCTTGCAAATTCATTCAAGCCGTTCTTACTTCTGGGGGATAAGAACTTAGGGAGGCTGCCGGCTTATCACAGGCTTGATCTGAACCTGTCAAAGAAATTTGTAACCGACTGGTTTAATCTTTATCTGGATGTCAGCGTATTAAATGTATACGACAGAAAAAATATCTTTTATTTCGAAAGAGATTCAGGCAACCGGGTCAACATGCTACCGTTCCTTCCTACGGCAACACTGAAGCTTGAAATATAAGGAATAAGGAATATGAAGAAGAAATTTAAATATATAATAATTCCGCTTTTATCTTTGCTTACTTTATCATGCGAAGAGAATTTCAGTCCAAAAGGCGAGCTGAAAGATAAAGTTATATTTAACTGTATAATCCGGGGAGATACGACCGCGCAGACAGCATTTTTAAGCCGGAGTTATCAGGTCGAAGGATATGATCCGAATACAAATACAAATGATCCGGCAATAAAGAATGCTGAAATAAGGTTATGGAACAGTGATTCTGTATATTTATTCAAAGACGGGGCATTTGAACGCAGCGATACTTCCAGATATAGTTCTTTGGGTTCGTTATATTACTGCAGTTATAAGCCGGATTTTGATGAACCGCTGGAGATTGAGGCGCTTCTGGCGAATGGAAAAAGGCTGAAGGCATCAACAAAGGTACCTTCAAGGATTGAAATAGATTATAATTTTAACGACAATATTGCCCCTACCTCGAACGATGTAGTTATTGGTGCGTGGAAGCCTGTCTATGAAAAAAGAGAAGAAACCCCATTTTATCTTCCGATATTTAAGATAGCCTACTATAAAAAAGAAAATGGTATAGATATAAAGCATGAAAAGCCGATTGCTGTAAACTATGCCAGGAAGGGAGATAAATATGTACCGGTCTACCCTTCTGCATCCTCAAGAAAGCAGTGTGTATATAAGCTTGATGCAATTGAGCGGGCGATGAGGGAGATTTCAGAAGGAGATCCGGTAAAAACAAATTACAGGGTGCTCTCAATAATTGTTGAGGTTTATGCATTTGACAGAAATCTATCAGCCTTCTATTCAGCCGGGAAGATTCAGTCAGACGGATTTACAATTACAATAGACCAGGCAGATTATTCCAATATTGACGGTGGACTGGGGATTTTCGGGTCCTATATAAAATTCTCCTTTTCAATTTCCCTTTCCAGTCTATGGGTCAAATCCTTCGGTTACAGGTTCGGGCCATATGAATAAGAGCATAATTTCAAATAACAACAGATTGCACAGGGGTAATCTTATGTTAAATAAATGTTTTTTTTACGTTTGTCTGATCTTAGGCTCAGTGCTTTTTTTCTCCTGTGACAAGGAAGTTTCAACCAGTCCGCCTGACGCTCCAATTCCTACGGGTAAGCTTTACATAGCATCGGATCCTGCAGGTGCAAAGATATATATTAACGACAGGATAACAGGCAAAGTTACTCCTGATAGTCTATTATGGCTTAAGGAAGGCACGTATAAAGTAACATTAAAGCTGCCGCTTTATTCAGACACGACATTTTTCCTCAAAGCCTTTGAGGGGCAAAAGGTTGAAGCGCAGATCTCATATTCGGGCAATCCATCGATGCTTGGTGCAATCAAGTGTACTTCCGAGCCTCCAAATGCAGAGATCTTCATGAATGATCAGCTGACTGATAAGCGAACGCCTTATACATTTAAAAATCTGATACCTGGTCATTATAAATTAAAGGTCAGATTTCCGGGATACAGAGACGATAGTCTTTTAGTTACACTTGAGAGCGGGAGGACAGTCAGTACAGATTTTACGCTTACTGATACGACTCTCTGGGTTGATTACAAGCAATCAAATTCTCCGATGCCTTCAAACAATATTAATTGTATTGCTATTACAAATAACAATACCAAGTGGATCGGGACCGCAGACAAAGGGCTTGTCAGTTTTGACGGCAGTCAATGGAAAGTATATGATCAGTCAAACTCTCTACTGCCAAGTCCGGTAATTACATGTCTTGCAACAAATCTAATGGCTACTTACGGCAAGGACCTATGGGTAGGCACACCGGTCGGGCTGGTTTATTTTAATGGTTCTGCCTGGAAGTTATATACGACAAGTAATTCAGAGCTTCCGGATAATATAATAACTTCTATAGTAGTTGACTGGAATGGTGATGTATGGATAGGAACACTGCAAGGTCTGGCATGTCTGACAAGTAAAGGGAAGTGGATAATCTATCAGACATCAAACTCCAAGATTCCAGGCAACTGGATAACAAAAGTCACACTTGATCAGAACTACAGGCTGTGGGTCGGAACGATGGATGATGGTGTTGCATACTTTGACCGCACGAACTGGTCTGTATATACAAAATCAAAAAACGGGTTTCCGGGTAACACAGTCTCTGCACTTTCATCTGCCTCAGTAGGGGGCACCTGGGTAGGTTTTGCCTGCAAGCTTCCTTATGGTGCTGATGTTGGAGGTATATCGGTTTTTGACAATGGCAGATGGACCAATATAAGCGGACTTCCATCTAATTACATAGAGAACATATATTACTACAATACCATGAGATGGGTATGTACAAGAAGCGGTTTAGTTAAATTCAATCAGAACACAATGATTGAAATCTTAAATAAGAGTAATTCCAAGCTTCCTTCTGATTACATAAAGGATGTAGTAATTGATGGTGCCGGTGTTATGTGGATTGCGACTTATGATAAAGGATTTGTAAAATACAAACCCAATTAGCCAGGTTTAATATTATATGTATGAATAAATAATTATTATTTGCATATTTAGCATATTAATGATATAATGCGAAAAGATTTTAATAAGCGGAACCTAGTTCCGCTTTCTTTTTTATGCAAGCTATTTTATGCAAATTATAATTATAAGGATAAGACATTGATGAAAAATCCGGTTACTTACATATTATCTGGCCTGTTCTTTTTTACTTTCAGTTTTTTAGCCGCCCAGGATGTAACTTCAGGTGATGGAAAGTCGCAAGTTAAAGACGAAATAAAGAATCTCAGCAAGACAAGGGAAGTTGTTATAACTGTTGATGACTTGCCGGGTGCACCCGTTCCGGAGGAGATAGATCTGTTAAAGGAAAACACTAATAAACTTCTAAAGTGGTTTAGAAGGAGTAATATTCCGGCTATTGGTTTTGTAAATGAAGAAAAGTTATATCAGGAAGACAAATATATTGATCAAAGGGCCGGGGTGCTTAAGCTCTGGCTGGATAACGGGATGGAGCTTGGCAATCACACTTTTTCTCATTCGGATATTAACAAGACGCCGCTTGAAGAATTTAAAAAAGATATTATAAAAGGGGAAGAAACTGTAAAAAGGCTTCTTTCTGAAAAGGGGATGAAGCTCAGATATTTCCGTCATCCTTTTCTACATTTAGGAAACACGCCTGAAGTAAAAGCAGCCTTAGAGAGATTTCTTTCAGAGCGTGGTTATACTACTGCTCCTGTTACAATTGATAACTCGGAATGGATATTTGCAAAGGCATACTTAAATGCAAAGCAAAAAGGTGATGAGCAAATGATGAAGAAAATTGCCGGGGCATATATTCCTTATATGGAGCAGAAGTTTGAGTACTTTGAAAAGCAGTCAGTTCAGCTCTTCGGGCGGGAAATCAGTCAGGTACTGCTTATACATGCAAATCAGCTAAATGCAGATTACTTTGGAGAACTGGCAGAAATGATAAAAAGCAGGGGTTATAAATTTATCACACTGGAAGAGGCATTAAAAGACACGGCATATAACTCTCCCGACACATATGCAAAGTCAGGCGGGATAACCTGGATACACCGCTGGGCAATTACGAAAGGCTACAAGAGGGATTTTTTCAAAGGAGATCCGCTAACGCCTGAATTTGTAATGAAAGAAGCCGGAGTAGATGAAGAGTAAAAGGAGCAAAGCTCCTAGAAAGCAGTTTCTTAGGAAGAAGTTTTAGCCAAGAAGTTTTAGCCAAGCATTTTTAGCTAAGCAGTTTTAGCTAAGCAGTACTCTTCTTCCTTTTGCAGCGCTTTCAAGTGCCAGTTCAATAATTTTAATAATTTCAGAAGCTTCAGAAGGTTTTACATTCAGCACTGATCTATTGCAGGTAACAGCCTCGTATATATTATCAAAATATTCCATATAATTGCCTGCAATAGTTTTTATTTTTCCATAATAATTTAGTCCGGCAATTGAACTATCCAGCAGTCCCCACTGTGATTCAGGTTCACTGCCCCATCCGGCTGAAAGGGGTGAAATTCCATTTTTAAGGGCATTTTCCTGAGGGTCAAGTCCGTATTTAACAAATGCGCCTTCAGTTCCGTGGAGAATAAAACGGGGGGCCCTGTTTTTGACAAGCATACCGGCTTTTAATGTTACTTTCAGTCTGCCATAGTTAAGAATGATCTCGAAATTATCATCAGCTTTTCCCCCTTCGCGCTGAATTCTGACATCAGCAATCAGGCTTTCAGGTCTACCGAACAGGCATAATGCCTGGTCGATAAGATGTGGTCCAAGGTCATAAAGAATTCCAGAGCCAGGCAGGTCGCTTTCGCGCCAGGCGTTTGGTTTAAAATAATTTCTAAACCGGTCAAAGTGTGATTCAAATTCAACAAGTTCACCCAGCAGCCGGTTTTTCACAATATTTTTTACAGTAAGGAAATCGCCATCCCATCTCCTGTTATGGAAAACGCTTAGCATGAGGTTATTTTTTTCAGCCAATTCAGTAAGGCATTGTGCTTCACCGTAAGTAATAGTAAATGGTTTTTCAATAATTACGTTTTTACCAGCTTTAAGCAGTTGTTCAGCGTAATAAAAATGAGAATGATTGGGGGTGGTAACAATAACCAGGTCAATGTCTTTAGCGTCTAATATTTCCTGGAGGTTTTTTACAACCTTTATGTGGGGATAGAGGTCTTTTGAATGGCTTGAGTTTCTTTCGAGTACACTGCAAAGTTTAAACTTATCGTTACACTCAATAAATGGTGCATGGAACACCCTGGCAGAATACCCAAATCCAAGTATTGCCGTATCTATTACTCTGCCCATTTTATATTCCCCTCATAATAATTACTCATATAATTTAGTCAGAATTAATTACCGAGCAAAATTATCACCTAATATTTTTCAGAGTGCACGGCGCACGATAAAATCATATTTTGCAGGGATCTCTATTTTCAGATCTTTCAGGTATTTATTAAAGGCTATATCAATCCATTGGCGGGAGGTTGAAAGTGAGCGGATAATAAAATACTGTCTGTCGTTTTGTCCGAGTATTTCATATTGTTTAATCAGCAGTTCAAGTGGTTCAGTTTCGCCTCTTAGCGCTACAGTTAGTTTAATAGCCTTATGTTTTGAGTCAATTGAAAACGCAGAGATCTCACCAATATCGCTCAGAAACGAATTAAATAGTTTTTCAATTCCTGTTGAAACTATTTTGTCCTTGAGTCCCATAAATTTTAAGTTCCATAAGATAGAGAAAAGAGAGACGCGCAAAAATTGAGCTGAGCAGATTTAAAAATAATATACCCGGCCAAGAAGGGAAACCTGTAACAAGCAAGTTTTTGTCCCTAAAAATGGCCGGGCTAGAGAGATTATTATGGTTTAACTTTATTTATGAATACCGAAGAGCAGTCCTACGGAAATAACAAAAAAGTTACTGCTTAAGTCACCTGTCTGAGCTTTTTGCGCAAGTTGTCCGAAATCATAATTCAGAAAAACGTAGCGAATATCTCCGGTTATCAACAGATTCTCGCCTGCAGGAATCTCGACTCCTCCACCGAGGTGCCAGCCGAAATTAGAAGTTGTATTGTTCTGCAGGTTTTGAAGAGTGAGCTGATTTGAATAATCAAAAGTTGTATTATACCATCCTCCGCCTATGAGTCCATAGACGACAGGAAACGGATAAAACAGTCCGGTAACCATAACAGGCCAGCTGCTTACCTTAAGTCCGCCGTTAGCATATTCCTCCTGCCGGTAGCTGACAGAGCCTTCGACGCCAAAGGCCTGAGATAGTTTGATTCTGAGAGCTGCTCCGTACATCAGAGTTCCATTATCAGCGCTGCTTGATTTCTGCCAGCCTAATACCGGGCCGATGCCGATGCCCTGTGCATTTGTGAAAGAATCTGTAATTAGTATAAGAAAGGCAATTATAAAGATCCTCTTTAACATAATTTCACCTCGAGCTAAATTTTACAATAAGTATCATATTTATCAGAGTTTCCGAAAACATCATGCCCCTTTCTATACTATATACAGGCTGGTCATACAATTCAATACCTAAATACTGCCGCCATGGATTTACCTTTAGGCATTTTCTTTTCATCCAGTTCATATACATTGCCGCCGTTTAAGATAGTCTGCACGGTAGCAAGTTCCATTATATCTTCATCACCTTCTTTAGGGTTATTATGGAGTTTGACCTCGAAATTTTTAGAATCAAATATTCCCCATTGTCTTACTGCCGAGTTGATGAAAAGTGTTTCGATACGTTTTGCAAATGCTGCTTTTACAATTTCTCCAATTGTAGTTGAAGTGCGTTCTGAATTCGAGAGTTCGCCATATTTAGTAAGTGCCCTTCTCTCTTCCTCTTCATAGTAAGGCTGCATAATCTGCATTGCCTGGGTGTATATTTCATCCATACCAAGGTCGCCCGGGACGCCTTTTACGACGCGGTCGACTGTTTTCTGGTAAGAATCAGCCTCGCGATAAAGCGGCAGCAAGAACTCTGCGCCGGCAAGTAGCATTGGTATATTTTCTTCTTTAACAATGTTAAATATCTTTTTATCCACACCCTGGAAAAACCTAAGGATCTCTCTATTATGTCTTGCGTCATCAGTACCTGCAGCAGGGCCTGAAAAGAAGCGCTGGTTTTGAGAGCCGACTTCAGAACGGTAATATTTTTTTTGTTCTGATTCATCAATTCCTAAAAATTCAGTAAGGTTCTGTGGAACATCCTTTAATTCAACCTCCTCATAGTGATAAGGTGAAGCCTTAAAAAGCTGAATATTCTTCTGGTCGAGTGAAAGAATAAAAAAACTTTTTGAGCGGTTGACCATAGAAAGCAGCGGTTTTATGAAGAAGCGGTTGGATATATAATTACCCTCATCGACGCCAATGGGAAGCCGGTAATAGTGGAATTCATCTTTTGCCGCAAACACAGCAAGTGATTCGGACATATAGTTCCAGAAAGAATTGTCATCCAAAAGTCTGTAAGCAGGGCTTAAGAGTTCCGGTATCATCAAGGAGTTATAGCCTCTGTCTCTAAGTTCGCGTTCAACATTTCTAAGATGGTTCTTAAGGCGGATCGGGTCCTGTATAATTTCTGCCCCTCTTGGATGGGTAGGTATATAAATTGAAATACAGGGCTCGAAGCGTTCCTTTGTAAGCATTTTCATTTCATCCAAATTTATTAAATCCATAACTTAGGTCTCCTTTATTTTAATGAACAGCTTTATCATATATATATGCGGCATACAATGAGGTGATATAAGTACCATTATCCCCAGAAGCAAAATTCACCACAGAACTTATTGCTTATTTTAGTCTATTAAATAATCTTAATTACTTCAAGGATAAACGTCCGCGATTTTCAGTTGCTAAACGGCACTAATGAGCACTTCCTTATCGACAAGCCAGAAAAGCTGTCCGCTTTCAGGCTTAATCAATTGTGCCGGCAGGCGTTCCGGATCATAAGTTTCTCCGGTGATCCGAGCAAAAACTGCGGCTTTAGACTTTCCGCTTACTAAAAATGCTACATTTTCGGCCTGATTAATAAAGCTGGCAGTAAAAGTTATACGGTACATATTAAGTTCTGAAACATATACTTCCTTTACGCGCCTTTTTTTTTCATTTAATACAGGAGTATGAGGAAATAAAGAAGCAGTGTGGCCGTTTTCCCCAAGTCCCAGTAGTATAAGGTCCAAAGGATAAGGGTGTGCAGCAAAGAAGCTGCTTAGTATTTCTTCATATACTTCTGCTGATCTTTCAGGGCTAAAAGAAGTAGGGACGGGATAGATATTATTACGGGGAACAGGTACATGGTTAAGCAGGTTTTCAAAGGCGATATGAGAATTATTCTGATTACTATTTTGCGGTACGCAGCGTTCATCCCCCCAGAAAATGAAGGTTTTGTCCCACGGGAGTTTATTTCTAAAAGGAAGTTCAGCAAGGATCTTGTAGGTTTCTAATGGAGTACTGCCGCCTGAGAGAGCTACGGCAAAATAGCCTTTTTTACTAACAGCTTCATTTGCAAGCTGAACAAACAGACCGGCTGCAGCAATTGCAAGCTCTTTTTTTGAATTATAATCCTGGATTATCAAATTTTTCTCGTTTCTGACAGAGTTTTTTTAAGTTTTATTATCTTTATCGGAATCTTTTATCGGAAGCATTATCCAATGATTGCCATCGCGGGCAATTAAGGCCTCAGCTTCTTCAGGGCCCCAGGAGCCTGCAGCATAATCAGGGAAATCGACCGGAATAGTTTTATTCCACAAATTAATGACAGGCATAAGTAAATTCCATGCAGCTTCAATCTGATCAGAGCGCATAAAAAGTGTAGGGTCACCAAGCATTACATCGAGCAGAAGGGTTTCATATGCTTCAGGCGGCTGTTTTTTATAGGCATTACTATAGTCGAAGATCATATCGACCTGACCTAAGACCATCTGAAGTCCAGGCAGTTTTGACTGGATTCTTAGTCTTATGCCCTTATGAGGCTGTATGCCTAAGATAAGGCGGTTCGGGTGCCAGTTTTCAATTGCCTCAGCCGGGAAGGTCTGGTGTGGAACGGGTCTGAACTGTACGGTAATAAGCGAAGTTGATTCAGCCATTCTTTTTCCGGTCCTAACGTAAAACGGGACATTCTGCCAGCGCCAGTTATCTATAAAAAACTTCAAAGCCGCGTAAGTTTCAGTTGATGAGTCAGGAGAGACTCCAGTTTCTTCACGGTAGCCGTTAACATGTTTTCCCTCAACCCATCCTGGTCCATACTGGCCTCTTACAGCATAGCGGTGGACTTCCTCTCTTGAGTATTTTCTAATTGCATGGAGTACGTCGACCTTGCGATTTCTTATCTCATCAGAATCAAATGATACAGGCGGTTCCATAGCAATTAAGCAGAGCAGCTGCAGAATATGGTTTTGAATCATATCTCTCAGAGCGCCTGCATGTTCATAATAGCTGCCGCGGTGTTCAACTCCAAGCTGTTCGGCCACTGTAATCTGCACATGGTCAATGTAGTTGCGGTTCCAGAGAGGTTCGAACAGAGCATTAGCGAACCTGAAGGCCAGAATATTCTGAACAGTTTCCTTGCCTAAGAAGTGATCTATTCTGTAGATCTGTGATTCCTTAAATACTTTTTTTAATGTAGTATTTAACTCACAGGCGCTATCATAGTCATGGCCAAAGGGTTTTTCAATTACAATTCTCGTACAGCTTTCCTCATTATTGGATAGATGTATATTGCCGATATTCTGAGAAATAGTTTCAAAGAATCCGGGTGGAACAGCCAGGTAAAAAATCCTGTTAGTCTTAGCCTTCCATTTTTCCTCGAGCTGGGAAAATTCCGAAGCCAGTCCTTTATAGCAGTCTTTATTTGTAAAATCAGCTTTCCTGTAAGAAATTGCAGAAGAGAACTTTTTCCACTGTTCCGGGTCTGCCCTGCCGCGTCTTGAAAATTTATTTACGCCCTCAAGAAGATGATTCCGGAAATCATCGTCTTTGATATCTTTAATATCGAGTCCGAGAATTGCAAAATTTTCAGGCATCAGATTTTCAAGATATAGGTTAAAAAGAGCCGGGATAATCTTACGCCATGAAAGGTCGCCGCCGGCACCAAAGATGGTTACTACAGTTGTATCTGGTCTTCTGGCTGATTCCATAGTATTTTATTTTCCCCATTCAGTATGGAAAATTCCCTGCTTATCGATCCGTTCATAAGTATGTGATCCGAAGTAATCCCTTTGAGCCTGCACAAGGTTAGCCGGAAGCCAATTACTCCTGTAGGCATCGAAATATGACAGAGATGCCGAAAGTGCAGGGACAGGAATTTTGATATCAATTGCACTTTTAATTATTTCACGAAGGTCATTTTGTTTTTCGTTCAGTATTCCGGCGAAACTCTCATCGAGCAGGAGGTTTCTTAAGTTGTTATTGTTATTAAAGGCAGTGTAGATATCCTTCAGAATACCAGCTCTTATTATGCAGCCGCTGCGCCAGATTAAAGCAACAGTATCAAGATGAAGCTGATACTTATAAGTATCAGAGGCTGCCTTGAGCAGTTCGAGTCCCTGGGCGTAAGCAGTAATCATAGCAAATAAAAGCGCATTGCCGAGTTTATCTATAAAAAGATCTTTGTCTGTATTAAGTTTGCCGGGAGAGTTAAGCATATTATCTGAAGAGGCATTTGTTTTTTGAGCGATAGCCTGTCTGAACTCTTTATCAGCCGAAAGATCTCTCATTATCACAGCAGCATCAATTGTTGGAACCGGCACCTGCAGTTCCATAGCGTCCTGGGATGTCCATTTTCCGGTACCCTTCTGTTTAGCGCTGTCTTTTATGAGGTTAATAAGTCGTTTATCTGAATTTTCGTCATTTTTAAGGAAAATTTCTGAAGTGATCTCAAAAAGAAATGACTGCAGCTGCTGGTTCCAATTTCTGTAGACTTGATGAAGCTGATCCTCATTGAGGCCCAATCCCTGTTTTAAGAGGTGGTAGCTTTCGGCAATAAGCTGAATAACGGCATATTCTATCCCGTTATGCACCATTTTAACGTAATGGCCAGCAGAACCGGGGCCAAGATAAGCCACGCAAGGCTGGCCATCAGCTTTTGCTGCAATTGCTTCGAAAATGGTTTTTACTTTATTATATCCGTCTTCAGGACCACCCGGCATAATACTGGGGCCGAACCTGGCACCTTTTTCACCGCCGGATACGCCAGTGCCGAGGAAAAATATATCTTTTTTCAAAAGGTCGGTTGTGCGTCTATCGGTATCAGTAAAATGGGAGTTGCCGCCGTCAATTATAATATCACCTTTTTCAAGGAAGGGAATTATATCAGCAATAACTGCATCTACCGGTGCTCCGGCAGGAACAAGCATCATAATAATGCGCGGCTTTTTAAGTAATTTTAATAGCTCATCGATAGAATTCACTGAACGTATTTTTCTATTTTCAGTTTCAGACCTAAGCAGGTCTACTTTCGCCATATCCCTGTCATAACCAACAGCAGAAAAGCCTTTATCGCCAATGTTAAGCACAAGATTGCGTCCCATGGTGCCAAGGCCAATCATTCCAATATCATATTCAGAACTTTCCAATTTTTATTACCCTCCTTTGTTTTTGGTAAAGCCGACTATAGGTAAAGCCGACTATAGGTAAAGCTGCTTTAGGTAAAGGCGACTATAGGTAAAGTCATCTGCTGCCTGTACAGGCAATCAGCATTTATTCATGGTGTTTTACCTGGACCTCCCTGATCTTACTGTCTATTGTATTTAAGAGTTTGTCATATGGTTTTATGAATTTTTCGACTGCCTCTTTTTCCAGCTGTTTAGTAATATCTTTAAGGTTAACTCCAACTTCTTTTAAAGCAGATAATGTATTAACGGCCTCAGCCAGTCCCTCTTCAATTCTCTCGGCAGGGTTGCCATGGTCGCGGTAGGCTTTAATTGTCTTCAGGGGGAGTGTATTAATTGTATCGGGGCCGATAAGAGCTTCGACATATTTCACATCACTATATGCAGGATCCTTAGTGCTAGTGCTGGCCCAGAGGAGTCTTTGTCTGCGTCCCCAATTTTTTTCAATTTCCTTGAAGCGGTCGCTAAAGAACATTGTTTTATACATTTTATATGCAGTTTTTGCAGAAGCTATGGCCACCTGTCCAATAAGGCTTCTTGCCTTATCAGCCAGTTCAGGTTTTTGTTTAATTACTTCCTGAAGTTTCTGATCAGCCAGTGTATCAATGCGGCTTAAGAAAAAGCTTGCCACAGATACAATCATATCGATATGTTTATTTTTATCGAGGCGGTATTCCAGAGCGGAGATATAAGCTTCAGCAATATCCTGATAACGGTCGAGGTCAAAAAGGAGGGTGATATTCACGTTTATTCCTTCACTTATCAGTTTTTCGACAGCAGGTATGCCCTCTTTTACGCCGGGGACTTTTATCATCAGGTTAGGTTTATTAACTGCTTTCCAGAGTCTGCGTGCTTCTTTAATAGTTGAGCTTGTATCGAATGCCATATGAGGTGAGACCTCAAGGCTCACATAGCCATCGGTCTGTCTTGTCTGTTCATAGACCGGAAGCAGGATATCTGCGGCCTTCTGAATATCCTCGATAGTAAGTATATCATATATTTCGGCCTTAGATTTATCCTGCATTACGAGCTGATCGATAGCATCATCATAATCATGTGATTCAAGGATTGCTTTTTCGAAGATATCCGGGTTTGATGTAATTCCGCAGATTCCATCCTCGAGAATAAGCCGTTTAAGCTCACCTGAAGTAATAGTACTTCTTCCGATAAAATCCATCCAAATGCTCTGTCCATATTGTTTAATTTTCAATAAAGGGTTATCCATCTTGCATTGCTCCTTCCACTATTCGTTTTGTCGACGATCTGACTATTATTCATCTTTATTATTTATCTTTATTATTCATTTTTAATATTAATATTTTTTTCCAACGACAGTACTTTTGAAAGCCGCCGCTGATGGCGTTCGGCGCCGCTAAAGTGAGCGCTAAGGAAAGTTTGAGTAAGTTCCCAAACAAGAGACGGACCGCTGACGCGTCCGCCGAAGCAGATAATATTCATATTATCATCCTCGACTCCCTGGTGTGCCGAAAATATGTCAGTAACAAGTGCTGCTCTGGCGCCCGGTATTTTATTGGCAACAATACTTGCTCCAACGCCGCTACCGCAAACTGCAATTCCCCGTTCCATTTGTCCGGCTGCGACTGCTTTTGCAAGAGGGATAACAAAATCGGGATAATCATCCTGGTCCTCAAGGCTATAGGCACCGTAATCTACGACAGTATAGCCTGAGGACTTCAAAAGTTCGGAGAGTTTTTCTTTTAGTTCAAATCCTCCATGATCGGCAGCTATTCCAACTTTCATAACTTCTGTCTTTGTTTTAATATTCAAATAATTAAAATGGACCGGAATCAGTTTATATACGCACGGCATCTGAAAAGTCGCCGTAAATTCAATTTTACCAAAATATTTTCATCTTTCAATACCAATATACCGGAGAGGTAAAAAACAGAGACCTGAATAGTCTGATTAATAGCCAAGAAAAGGAAATTTAAGATAAATGAGAATCTACTTCTTTCCTTAATACAGGACCAACTGAATTAATAAATTGACTCTAAAAAGGGAATAAATAAATTAAACTTGCTGAGGCTTTTATTTTAATGAGAAATATTTTACTGAGACTTTTATCTTACTCAGAAATATTATGCTGAAAGATATTTTGCATAAAAACAGCTTAAAGGAAAAAATCAGGCAGAGAAAGAGAAAAAAGGAGGAGATGAAAATGAGAAGAAGGCTCGTACTAATATTATATATTTTGACCGGCTTTATTATCAGTTCAGTATATGCGCAGCCAGGAGCACCGAAGAATCTGAGTGCAAAGATAGATACTACAGGGCATTACATTTCAGTAAGGTTAAGCTGGGATTCAGCCAGTGCGCAGAACAACACGACGCGTTATATGGTTTATAAGAGGACAGGAAGTGATTCAGGAAAGTTCATAAGGCAGTTTTTTCTATTGGAAAGGAGCACCTATCTGGACAGGTTTGTAAGTCTGGGAAAGAGGTATTCCTACTTTGTAACTGCCATAGACAGCTCAAGGAGAGAAAGTACACATTCGGACACTGTTTCAGTTACACTGCCTAATGCACCGGCGCCGGCATTTGTAGGCGGGACGGTAAAAGATTCACTTACAGGCAGTCCATTAAGGCGAGTGACTGTTTTAATTATTCCGCTGCAGGGATATCATTTCTCTGAAGCAAGGACAGACTCGAACGGACGGTATTCAGCCCGTGTAGTTCCGGGTACATACGTCGTACAATTCAGTCTCTCAAGGTACAGGACGGTTTATTACAACAATGCACAGCGGATAGGATCGGCAGCAAAGATAAACCTGAAGTCAGGCGATTCACTTACAAATATCAATGTTTCATTATTTTCTTTTGGTCCTGAAAAGCAGGTAAATTTAAGCGGAGCTGTAACAGACTCCTCGGGCAAACCCGTAATGGCAAGAGTACGTGCGCTTATACTTCATCACAGGTATTTTGAGCATAATTTCAGGAATGCCCTTACAGACAGTCTTGGGCGTTATACAATAAAACTCAGGCAGGGTGATTCGGTTATCATACATGCACAGCCTGTTGGTAATCAGTACCAGCCTCAGTTTTACAATAACAAGCGAGATATTTTAGAAGCAGACAAAATACTTTTACGAGGAGATACAACAGGTATTAACTTTACGCTTCGTGCAAGGCCGTTATACGCGAATTCAATAAGCGGGCGTGTAGTGAGCCTGGATAGTCTGGGAACGGCCACGGGTATGCCTGCTAATATAACGGCATTCAGGCTCAGGGAAAATCAGGCTGCACGGAGAAGCACTTCAGTAATGACAGATTCAGCAGGCAACTATACAATAAGTAATCTTGAGCCAGGCAAGTATATACTACTAGCAATGCCGGTAAGAGGATATCTGCCTACATTCTACAGGGCAGACAGTGTGGAAACTCTTAACTGGAGGAATGCCGATTCACTTAATGTGACCCAGAATTCACCAATTACAAACATTAATTTTGTGGTACATCCTGTACCTGACAGCGGTTTTGCCACAGTTGCAGGTTCAATAAAAACAAATAGCGGTGCAGCTATAAGCGGAGCCCTGATTTATTTTACTGATGAAAACCGGAATCTGACGGGGTATACTTTCACAGATGCCCAAGGAAACTATTCAATGCCGTTTTTGGCTCCGGGGACATATACAGTATGGGCAGACAAGGTTGATTACAGCAGCAGCAGTAAGGCTGATGTAACAATAAATTACAGTGGAAGCGAGACACAGAATATAAATCTGATCATAAATCCGCTTACGCTTACAGATGTAAGTGATATCAGGTCAGTGATTAGTGATTATGAGTTATCACAAAACTATCCGAATCCTTTTAACCCGGTAACTACAATTAATTATCAGGTACCTATAGCCGGCATAGTTACTCTAAAAGTCTACAATACGATCGGGCAGGAAGTAGCCACGCTTGTAAACGAGTACAAGGATGCAGGCAGATATAATGTGATATTTGACGGCAAGAGCTTAAGCAGCGGAGTTTATCTCTACAGGCTAAGCGCCGGCGGAAGAGATATTTCGCAGAAAATGGTATTGCTGAAGTAATTCAGGTATAAAAAAATCAGGTATAAAGTAATTCTGAAGTTATACTGATGATTAAATAATCCCCCCAAAATAAGCAGCCGCTGTAAAAAAGGCTTCAGGATAATGAAAAAGTTATCGATTGATCCTTTTATGCAGCGGCTGTTGATATGTATGCTTGATATAACTTAAAGAAAATATTAACTTTACAGCATGCATATGTTCCGAAGCATATTTCTGCACATCTTAAGATAAAATGAAAAACTATCCTGCTTCATTGTGAATATCATCCGATAAATTCAGTTTTTCTTTTCCTTTTTAATACTCGTATAAAAATTTCCGTAAAAAAATATTTGCAAACAACCATAGAAAAAAAGGAGAAGCCGATGAAAAAGAAAATTCTACAATTATGCTTTCTGGGAATAATTGTTATCTCAACAACTGTAAAGGCGCAGATACCTAATGCCGGGTTTGAAAACTGGACAAACGGTGAACCTGACCAATGGTGGACAAGCAATGCTACGCAGCTTTTTACAAATGTAACACGTTCGGCTACTGCGCACTCAGGGCAGTATGCTTTGAAAGGAGAAGTAGTCTCCACGATGGTTGGTCCTATGCAGCCAATAATCCAGACAGGTAAAGATGCCAAAGGCTTTGCTGTAAGTCAGCGTTATGCAAGAATAAGCGGATATTACCAATTCAACTCCATAAGCGGTGACCGGCTTGGTTTGAACTTTGGTTTATTTAAAGGGGACAGCGGTATTGCTGTTGCAGCAGCAGCTATAAGTGTTAGTGCAAACAGTTACACAAAGTTTGATCTGCCTTTTGTATATTTAACAAATGATGTGCCTGATAAATGTGTACTGCAGGTGCAGATTGTTGGTCCAACACAAGGTAATAACTGGCATGTAGGTTCCAGTTTCCTGATTGATGATCTTTCGCTCTCAGGCACTGCTGCCACCTCTGTTAAGACAGAATCAAATTTAACTGACTATGTACTTGAGCAGAACTATCCGAATCCGTTCAATCCTTCTACAAACATAAGTTTCACAATACCACAGAACAGTTTTGTTTCGCTAAAAGTATATGATGTTCTAGGCAACATAGTTTCCACACTTATAAACGAACAGAAGCCTGCCGGAAGCTACAGGGTTAGTTTCAGCGGCAGTAATCTTCCGAGCGGATTATATATTTATGAGCTTAAAGCCGGAAGTTATTCGATGATGAAAAAAATGATGCTGGTTAAGTAAATAAATTACTTATAAGTACCCCGACTTAATATGCGGGGCTGAATTTTCAGTTCAAATAAACAGGCAGGGTAATCTCCTGCCTGTTTTAGGCTTGTTTATTGCTGAATCACTGCTGGAGGGTTTTTTCTAAGATCCAGGTTATAAAATTTTATCAGGCATTCAGCAATATACTTCCAGCTAAATGATTCTTCAGCTCTACATTTGCCTGCTTTTGCAAATCTATTCATTAGATCATTATCAGTTAGCAAGAGTTCAAGTGCGCCTGCAAGCTGCAAGGTATTGCTGCATTCGACAGTAAGTCCATAAGTCCCGTTATCAAGGATCTCAGTAATGCCGCCGCTTTTTGCAGCAATTACCGGCAGGCAGCTGGCCATAGCTTCAACTACAGGTATACCGAAGGGTTCGTTCCAGACAGAGGGGAAAACGAATATATCGGAGTTTCTGTAATATTCAGGTAATTTTGTGTGGTCGACAGAGCCTAAGAATCTGACTCTATCCTGAAGTTCCGGTTTTATTTTGGATTTAATGAAAGTAAAATAATCCTTTCCATGGTAGAAATGTGCGAGGTCCTTTATTACCGGGTTATCGTCAAGTTCAGTTATAAAGGAGGAAGCTCCCTGCGGGCCAATAATTTCAAGTTCAAGTTCAGGGAATTTTTCTGCTATCATATTAAAAGCGTCGACCAGGATATGCACACCCTTTTCAGGCGAGACTCTTCCGGTAAAAAGTATTTTTCTTTTATTTTTTTCAGGCTTGAAAGTTCTGCTGCATGTAAACTCACCGGTATTTACCCCATTATGAAGTGTATGGAAAAGACCTTTTAAGCCGGGAAAAATTTCCTTATTTCTCTGAGTAACAAAGTCACTGCAGCTTAGGACAAGGTCGGCCTTTTTAAGGCGTTTTTCGATTAACGGTTTATGGATCTGAGTAAGCCATTCGCAGTTCATATGCAGAACAATTTTTGCTTTTGGATTAAAGAATCTGATGACGGGTACAAACTGGGAATAGTTATGAATATGTATCACAGGGCAGTTTTGAATTCTTGTATCCAGACCAATAAGTGAAGCGTATATAAGATAATAAAATGAGGATGCAAAGCCAGGCATGCGTTTGTTTCTGTTTAGTCCAAGACGGTTTAATATCTTAAGGACAGGTTTTATTATAAAATCATCCAGTTTAATTGTCACATATTTATATTTTATTTTTGTGTTTTCATAGCTCTGCTCTTTAATATTTTGGTTTCTTTTCCCGTAGATCAGGATCTCAAATTCTTTGCTAAGTGCAAGTGCAAGTTCAATTGTAATTATTCCTAATGAGGTATTTTTCCCAATGCCGTCTCTGGGCTGTGTAACAAAGGCTATCTTCATTGTTCACACTCTCTCTCTCTCTCTCTTATGTATTCTGATCATATACAAAACTATTCGGCTTATTTATTTCAGGTTCTTTCATAATAAAACTGAAAATCCAGAATAGTTATGATCAACATCAAACAGATAAGGTCAATTAGGAAGTAGATCCAGGCAAAGGGTGGGTAATTTTCAAAGGCAGGATCCCAGATTAAGTACAAAATATTTTATTATTTAAGTTTCTTCGGGAAATTTATTAAGTTTAATGCTATTATTTTTTAAATAAGTTATACAAATCCTGTTAAATATTTCTGAGCAGATATATATGAAGAGCTTTTTCAGGTTATTTATTCTCTTTTTGCTTTTTTTTAATATAAAGCTTTATACACAGCAGAGCATAGCCGACAGTCTGACCCGACAGCTTAAATTGCTAAGCGGAGAGAGGAAAGTTGATGCATTGAACAAGCTTGCCGATATTTATAATTATATAAACAACAAAAGTGCTATTGAATATGCTGAAAGAGGGTTGGAGCTTGCAAAGTCAATTGGCTACGAAAGGGGTATTTCAGAAAGCTATGGGAGTCTGGGTTATTGTTATATTAACGTTGATAATCAAAAGGCAGTTGATTTTACAAATAAAGCACTTGAAATCCGGCAAAGGCTCAACTTAAAGACCGGCATAGGAAATTCATTAAATGTTCTGGGAATAATAAACTATTATTCCGGGAATTACCTGGCATCGGTCGATAATCACTTAAAGTCATTAAAGGTCAGAGAAGAGCTTGGAGACGAAGAAGGCATATCGGCTTCATATAACAACATAGCTTTGGTATATCTTTCGCTTAACAGTTATGATAATGCTCTTGAGTACCTTAAGAAATCGCTGGATATATGTATAAAAAGAAATGACAAAACAGGGATTGCCATTGTTAAGGACAATATAGGCGATATATATGCAAAGATGGGAAAATACGATAAAGCATTTGAGTGTTTCAACGATGCGTTAAAAATAAATAAAGAAACAGGCAACAGAAAATCAGAGGCATACTCTTACTACAATATCGGCAGCACTTACAGGAAATCGGGTGATACATTAAATGCATTTAAGTTCTACAGGTTATCGCTTAAGAACTATAATGAACTAGAAGACAGGAACGGTATAGCCGATGTAGAGAATGGAATAGCATCAATCTATGAAAAGCAGGGGCTTATTGCACCTGCGCTGCTGCATGCGCAGACTGCGCTTAAAAATGCACAGCCAATAAACTCACAGGAAAATATTTCCATAGCTGCCGGAATATTAAAGAATGGTTATGAAAAACTAGGTGACTACAGAAAAGCTTATTATTACTTCACACTATTTCACAATTCATCTGACAGTATAAAAAGTGTAGAAAAAATAAAAAAACTGACAAAGCTGGAATTTGATTACAGATTAGAAAAAATAAAAAAAGAACAGGAAGCCGAGCTTAACAGGCAGAAGATATTTGTCAGGTACTTAAGCATCACACTTTTCTTGTCTTTAATTATAGTGATGTTGATCATCCTGGGATATGTCAGTAAGCGCAAAATGAATAAGAAGTTAAATGAACTTAACTCAAAACTGCAGGAACTTAATGAAGCCAAGGACAGATTCTTTTCAATAATAGCTCACGATCTGAGAGGGCCGTTTCAGGCTCTGCTAAGTGTGACCGAGCTTCTTGCAAGCGAATCTGAAAGTCTTAAGAAAGAGGAGATAAGGAGCTTAAGTGAAGGGTTAAGTATATCGCTTCAGAATCAGTATCAGCTTCTTAACGATCTGCTTGACTGGTCACGTCTTCAGACAGGCAGGCTGACAATTAATAAAGTACAGATTGCCTTACACAATGAATTCTGCAAGATCATCAAGCCGCTTGAGCTCTGTGCATCGCAGAAGAACATAAAGGTATTAAACAGCATTGATGAGGATATAATAGTAAATGCAGATGCAAATATGCTATGTCTAGTAATGAGGAATCTGATTTCAAACAGCATCAAGTTCAGCAGGGCTAACGGACAAATCAGGGTCTGTGCATTTCAGAGAGGTGATATAATTGAGATTAAGGTTGAGGACAATGGTACCGGGATTGAAGAAGAAGATCTGAAGAAGTTATTCAGAATAGATATTCATCATTCGACAAAAGGAACAGCAAATGAGATCGGCACAGGGTTAGGGTTGATATTGTGCAGGGAAATTATTGAAAAGCATTCAGGCAGCATTTCTGTGGAAAGTAAGGTAAACAAAGGGACGTCTGTGACTCTAAGGATTCCATTGAAGTAAGAGGCTTCTTAATGTAAGTTGAGTTAAACTTAAAGCTAAGCTGAGGATAAAAAAGCCTGAAGATCAAGAAAAAGCCTGAAAACAGGGAAAAGCATGGAAAGAGGAAAAAGTAAAAAAGCCGGTCTGATAATTCTTGCCTATGTTGCCTTCATATCACTTGGGCTGCCTGACGGTCTGCTTGGTGTTGCATGGCCCTCGATAAGGAAAAACTTCTCACTGCCAATCGATTCACTTGGGTTATTGCTGTTTGCCTCGATGGCAGGTTATTTAACCTCGAGCTTTTTAAGCGGGCGTATAATGTCTTATCTGGGTGTCGGGGGGTTACTTGCAGCCAGCTGTGCATTAACCGGTTTAGGGTTAATAGGTTACACACTAGCTCCTGTCTGGTGGATGATAATCATTTTAGGTGCTTTTGCAGGTTTAGGTGCCGGAGCAATCGATGCCGGCATTAATAATTATGTTGCAGCTAATTTTGCCGAGAGCCAGATGCAGTGGCTTCATGCCAGTTTCGGGATCGGAATAACGCTTGGGCCTATAATAATGACTGCAGGAATTAATTTTTATAATTCATGGCGTTTAGGTTATACTGTTGTTGGAACTGCGCAGGTAATACTTGCCATCTCCTTTGCCTTGTCGGCATCGATGTGGCATGGGAAAAATGAAGGTAATAAAAACAGCAATGCTGAGGTCAGGGACAACATTACAGATTACAGGACTCCGCTTAATCAGACACTCCGGCAAGTAAGTGTATGGATAAGTATTCTATTATTTTTTATTTATGCGGGAGTTGAGGCTTCACTAGGGAACTGGGCTTACACTTTGCTTACCGAATCAAGAGGGATAAGGCCAGAAATAGCAGGCTTATTTGTAGGCAGTTATTGGGCGTCATTTACAATAGGTCGTATAATTGCAGGAGTTTATACCAGGTATATAACACTGCGCAAGTTAATAATAATAAGTCTTTCTGCAGCATTTGCAGGTGCAGTCCTGCTGCTATTAGATACAGGAGAGGCGGGAAGTCTGACAGGGGTTGCAATTATCGGTTTTGCGATTGCTCCGATCTTTCCAGGTATGGTCTCCGGCACTAAAGACCGCGTAAGTCCAAAGTTTATTGCAAATACTATAGGCATGCAGATCGGTGCTGCAGGACTTGGTGTTGCAGTACTTCCCGGGCTTGCAGGAGCTCTTGCAAGGCAGACTTCGCTTGAAGTTATACCTATATTTCTTATAGTAATGATATTACTGCTTTCAGGGTTGTATACTCTTTCACTAAGAGTTAAAACAAAATAACGCCTGGTAAATGCCACAGGTCAAGTTATTTTGCCATCTATCCTTTTCCGGATAATGCTTATATAAAAGCTGCATTTGTTTTTGCGCGGTTTATTATTTTTCAGGCAAAATCCTGAAGAAGTGCAATGAAAAATAAAATAGCGTGCAGATACAAATTACAAAGGCTCATCTTTTCATCATTTCTCTGTCTTATAATTTTGACCAGCAGCAATCAGGCTTTTAATATAAAAAAAGAAGAATCGAACACTGACACACTAATAAAGGCTCTTGCCTGGCAGATAAATTCCGATAGTATAAGAGCGAATATGCAGGCACTTCAAGACTTCGGAACGCGGCTTTCATTTCTGCAGGAACAAAGCAGCAAAGCTGCCATATGGCTGAAGAATAAATTATATTCCTATGGTTATTCAGATATACAGGCCGACTCATTTGAATGTACAATGATCTATTATGGAAATGGAGTAAAGAGTACAACCAACTGGCAAAGGAATATTATAGTAACTATTCCGGGCAAGACAAGGCCAGAGGATGTAATTATTCTCGGGGCGCATTACGATTCATATTCAAAAACACTTACCGGGTCTGCTCCCGGTGCAGATGACAATGCAAGCGGTACAGGTGCTGTTCTTGAAATTGCAAGAATTCTTAAGCAGAACAAGTATCAGCCTGAATCGACTGTTAAGCTTATATTGTTTTGTGCAGAAGAATTAATGAGAACAAGTATGTCGGGAAGCGTAACATATGCCCTGAAGGCAAAATATTCCGGCCAGAAAATATCACTCATGATAAATCTTGATATGATAGGATACTCACCTGTTCCGGTATCAGAAAGCTCGCTGAAATTTGAATATTACACCGGATTTGAATACCTGCTTGATGAGATGTTTGAATACACACGAAAGTACACAAAGCTTACTCCAGTCAAAGGCACAGGAGACCTTGGGGCTGACAGCGCACCTTTTGCACAGTTCGGATTTCCTGCCATTTTTCTTTTTGAAGACAAATTCAATCCTTACTATCACACATCAGAAGATGTAATATCAAACTGCAACATTGAATATTGTACAGAAGCTGCAAGGGCAGGACTGAGCATACTTATTTCCAGGGCACAAGGAACATTAACCAGCGCCCCGCGTTATGAAAAAAAAGTAAATCCTTCCGGAATTTTCCTGATGCAGAATTATCCAAATCCTTTTAATTCCTCTACAACAATAAGCTATTATTTAGTTAAGCCATCGAATGTGAAGCTGAAAATTATTGATATTTTGGGAAATCAGGTCACAGAAACAAAAGAAAAGCCTGAAGACTCAGGATTCCACAGTCTTTATTTCGATGCTTCATCACTTCCAAGCGGGATGTATATATACCAGGTTGAAGCTGACGGCATCAGAGATACTAAAAAGATGCTGCTACTAAAATAGTATCAAATGATACAAACTAAAAATAGGGGCTACCTAAAGTCGAAAACAGAAGAAAATACTTTTGACTGCCTGTAATTTATTTATAAATTTGCGGTGGCATTTTTATACATTCCTCCTCCTCAATAATATTTGCCTTATATAAATAATCTCAGTTAAACCATTAAAGACTCCAAGCAATGAAATTGAAGTTTATTGTTATTCTCATGCTTTCATTTATATATGGATGCAGCAGCAGTTATTTTTTAAGTGATGAATACGTAAGAAAGTTCAGTTCCTTATCTCCGGGCAACAATCATACCCTGTACTTTAAGAAGAAGGCGGAACTAACAAGTAGAGGAAATTTACTAATTACAACGCACGAGCTGGTTAAGCTCTCAGGAGAAATGACAGACCAGGCGCAGTACTTTTCTTTATATTTAAGTTCAATGGATGAGCTGGATTATTTTTATGCCAGGGTTATAAAAAAAGACGGATCATCGATTGAATACGGCAAAAGTGAGCTTTCAGAGCACAATATAAGTTCCAGCCGGCAGATAACAGAATCAGCTATCTATCAATTAGAGCTTAAGGAGAAGTCCCGTGATGATCAGTTTCTAGAAGTTATTTATTGCCAGCATCAGGGTTTTCCAAATCTTGGTTTTATTTTCAACCTTGCAGAAGCGGGTGTAGAGGCAGATACAGTAAAGTGTGAGATAGCAGTTCCGGATGCAGGCAATCTTCATTATTTAACAGTTAACAGCACAGTTAAGCCGGAATTAAGATCAGAGGATAATAAAAAGACATACCTATTTACCTGGTCCGATTATAAAAGAAATCCATTAGTCAGTGTTTTTGAAAAGCGGAATAACGGACCTGCACTAATAGCCTCCTTTACTGACGGCGGCACAAATTCCGGGAAAGATGATCCATGGATCTCATTTGGGAACTGGTATCAGAAGCTTATAGCTGATAAAGTCAAAAGTAATGAAGAAATTAAAGCACTTGCTGCTGAAATAACCAGGGGGATAACTGATCCCAAAGAAAAGCTGGATGCCATATTTAATTATTGTCAGAAGAATATAAGGTATGAGCAGGTTAGTATAAAAGGGGGTGAAATCATTCCCAATGATTGTTCGCTTATCTTACAGAGAAAATTCGGGGATTGCAAGGATTACTCTGCGATTATATATTCGTTAGCCCAGAGTCTGGGAATAAATACCGAGCTAGCACTATGTTTCAGGGGCCGGGGAAGAGAATTTATAAGTAATATTGCTGTCTCTCAGTTCAATCACATGATAGTACATTTTTCAGATAAAGGCAAAGACTACTGGTATGACGGGACAAACAGAATAAGCAGACCCGGAATAACAACTTTTGATCTGGCAAATCAGATGGCGCTGGTACTGGAAAAGGATAATAGCAGGATAGTTCAGATAAAAGAAAATGAAGCCAACTTATTTACATTAAAAGGCACACTAAAAGAAAGCGGTGATATATTCTCAGGTGATCTAACACTTACCTTCAGCGAGCAATACGCAATTGATTTCTTTTACCCGTCGATCTTTTTAAACAGAGCTGATATGAGAGACATGCTCACAGAGTGGTTATCAGAAAATCTGAGCCGGAATCTCTCAGTTACAGATATTAAATGGCAGGAAGAAAAAGGAAATTTTGTAGTATATCTAAGGGGGAAATTTCCAAATTCATTTACCAGGATATCACAGGCCAAATACACAAGCATAAGCAAAATATTTCCTGATCTGTTTTTTGTGAATTCTTCAGAAAAGACAGAAAAGTTATTTTACTTCCCCAAATTCAGCAGAGTTAATATAGAGGTTAGTTTTCCTGAAATGAGCGATGCAGAGCAGACTGGTGAGCAAAAAGAAGCATGTTTCAGGTACTCATACAGTTTGCCGATTGGTCCGTTTACAGATGAATCCTTAAGAAATGATTTTTATGCCAGATTCAATAAAGTTTATACTGAGCTAAACAAAAAACTAAAACTAATTCCCAAGATCCAGAAATGAAAACAAACAGACAAATATTAATGAAAAGAAAATTATTCAGACAGACCATCTCCCCGCTGTTAATTATTTTATTACTAATAATAGCATCTTCAGTTGTTTTAGCGCAGGAGGGATTTACCAGGCCGCTTCCGGCCAAAGAATTATTACGGCAAATAACCAAGGAAAAATTTCCCAATTCAGATGCTTTGATAATAATTAAAGAACAGAGTCTTCAGATATCACAGGGCGAGTATTTTTATTTCGGAGTAGACATACCTTCGAATAACAGTATATTCCGAAAGGTGCTGATAGTAAAGCTGTTAAATGAATCCGGCGTAAAAAAGTATGGTAATTTTGAATATAAATATCTTGAGCCCTTTGGTAATGAAATCAAAAATGGGTTTGAAGCAAAGGTAAGGGTATTAAAGCCTGACGGCACAATTTATAATATGCCGGAAAGTGAGATCAAGATAATAATTACAGACAAAGACAAGCTTGGTGATCCGCTTGCGCGAAAGGCAATATTTAATGTACCTAATCTTGCTCCAGAGGATGTCCTGCAGATTGAATATCAGGGAGTGGAGTTATTTTCTTCCTACTCTTCAGCTCTGTATATATATGATGATGAAGATACAGCTCTATACTCAAATCTTTACATTACACTGCCAAGTCAAAAACAATATGTCTTTAAGAGTTTTCCGGCAGACAAGGTAGGAGAGCCGAAGGTTCAGCAGTTAAGTAATAATTACGGCGATGGCGAGACATATTTCTGGAGTATGCGCAGCGTGCTTGGAACGCCAAAGGAGCCATTCTCGCCCCCTCTAGCCGAGCGCGGCATGATGTCAGGATATTATCAGATAAAAAAATATGTAGGGGATGAAGGTGACTGGAACAGTCTAGTAAGCCGATATTATGATAAGATACTTGATAAAGGTTCAGTAAGCGGAAGCCAGATACAAAGTCTTGGTTTTAAGAAAAATGAAGATAGTCTAACCATAACAAAAACTGACAAATTATATACAGCTTTAAGGAAGTATTTCTTCTTAGAAGACATGAATTTTTTATATCCGAAATCGGATAATATTGATGACATGTTTGAGGAAAAAAAAGGAAATTCAACCGACGTTGCATTTATCATGTACAAGATACTAGAGAGATGGGGCGTAAAGTCAAAAGCGGTCTTTATCAGGGACAGAAGAGAAGGAGCTTATCATAATGAAATGCCGTCGATGGTATGGTTCGACAGAATTGGTCTGTTAGTAGAAATTGATGGAAAAGAAAGGCTATATGATTTTGACAGATCACTTCCCACGGTTTATGAGAATCCCTGGTATTTAAATAACATCAATATGCCTGTTATAGATGAAGAAACATGCATACATAAAAAGTATTCATTTACAGATAAACCGGAGAACAATATTTCATCAGAGATCCACAGGCTGCAGATAACAGGAAGTTATGAATTAAAAGATTCCCTTGAGATCTCCTATAGCGGGTCATTTGCTCAGCGTTTAAGAGAGCAATTCTATGGTCAGGATAGAAACAGGGTTACGGAGCATTTTAAGGCAAAGCTTGCAGGCAGCATAATATCAACTCCTGAAGACATTGAATTAAACAACTTCAATGATGAAAAAGAGGTAAAAGTCAGGATCACTGGTTCTCCGGTCTATAAGGCAGAGGTTATTGATACTTTCCTGACTTTCAATCTGAGCAATCTGGTTTTAAGAGAATTCAGAGATAAGCTT
>JBLNEL010000118.1:0-3147 GCA_050262615.1 Bacillota bacterium | reverse complement strand
CCGGCACCAATACCTTTTACAACACTGATGTTTGTAACACTGCCGTCTTTTTCAACAACAAAGCCAACCATAACTTTACCTTCAACCTGAGCTCTTTTAGCAATTTCAGGATAAACTACATTAGAACTAATAAATCTTAACAGCTCTTCCTGACCGTCCGGATAAGTAGGCATTTCTTCAACGAATGTAAAAGCTTCTTCTTTAACTTCTTCTCTTACAATCTCTTCTTTCTTTGGTGCCTCTGTAACCTCGATCAAGCTATAATCCACACCACCAGCCTGTCCTTCCTGAGTTCTTGCACCAGGATCAACATTGTGTAATTCCTCAACTGTAGGAATATACTCGTCTGTTACCTGCTCGTCAGGTTTTACAACCGGCGGTAAGAATTTAATAGTTGACTTTAGCGGAGGAGGTGCCTCAACCTGTTCGATTACCTTCTTTTCATCGATCGACGGCGGTGGAGCAAGATCTGTAATTGATACGACCTTCTTCCTTAAAGCCTGATCAAATTTCTGCTCTGGTGTCAGCGCCCTTAAGATCAAAGGAAAACTGGTACCCAGGACAAAAACTAGAATTGCGATCCAAAGAGCAATAGTCAAATACTTGGAATAATTCTTTCGTAATTGATATGCTCCATATTCCTTGTTCTTGTTAGCAAAAACAAGTTCATTTAGATCTATGTTATAAGATATTTGATTCGCCATTTTTGTCACTATTAATTTTTAAAGTTTCTTAATTAAATCTAAATCTACTGGTGTTACATCAACAAGAGCATACCGTTTAACATTTGTAATGTTCATCTCATCAAGGATATCTACAACATTTTTATATGTCGATTTATCCGTTGGTTTGATCAGAACAGTCAAATCTTTAACCATAGCATTCTTATCAAGCAGGACCTTTCTGATGCCGCCTTCTGCAAAATTTGTAGTCTTTACTTCCGCATTGGCATCAGGCAGACCTGAATAATAGTAAACCTTATCAAACTCACCAAGTATTACTGTAAATGCCTTGGAAGCTTTCAGTTCAGGAGCATCCTCAACCTTTTCATCCCCTGTTGGTTTTACTGGAAGATTTATCTCCATGGTCTGAGGTTTACTAAACGTAGTCGTAAGCATGAAAAATGTAACCAGAAGAAATCCTAAGTCAACCATCGGAGTCATATCGATTCTGGTGGATTGTTTCTTAGTTTTTTTCTTTTTACCTTTACCGTGCTTACCGCCTTGCGAGGTATCTAGTTCAGCCATTTTTCACAATTCCTATTTTTTTTCATCCGCTTTTTTAAACTTACTATTCGGATTTGCTTCTAAATTTGTTATCAAATTAAATTTATTTACATTTTTTTCCTGAAGCGTAGACATTACTCTCTTTACTACAGGATATGAAGCACCGCCATCACCATTGATTGCAATTCTGAGACCCGGATTTGATAAACGAGCCTGCATAACCCATACACCTAATTCATTATTAGTTGAATCGGTTGGTATACCTGGCTGTTTGAATGATTTCCTGTCAATTTCAGGTAATGCAAGCCAGGCTTTCAGATTTGCTATCGGTAAACCGACACTTGAAATAAGGGTAAAGGCCTTTTTTTCCTCTGGAGTAAACTGAACATTATATTTTTCAGCTATTCTGTCAATAAGTCTTTCTCTTGAGAAGTTCTTATTATCTATTCCAAAGAATACCTTCCCGTCTTTCTCAATAGTGATATTCATGATATCAGTATCAGGCAGCTTAATGTCTGATATTGATGACGGTAAATTAACTATTACAGAGTCATCACTCTTAAACTGAGTGGTCATCATGAAGAACGTAAGCAAAAGAAATGCTACGTCACACATGGCCGTCATATCTATGAGTGTACTCTTACGGGGTACTTTTACTTTTGGCATATTTAATTTCTATACAAATATTTTGTTAAACTTCCATTAATTATGATGAGCTGCAAAATTCTGAACGATAGCAACGCCAGCTTCATCTATGCTATAGGTAATTTTATCAATCTTTGTTGTAAAATAGTTGTATGAAATAATAGCTAATGCTGAGGTACCAATACCTAAAGCTGTATTGATAAGTGCTTCAGAAATACCGTTTGCAAGAGCTACTGCATCAGGTGCACCAGCTGTAGCAAGAGCAGCAAAAGCTTTGATCATACCAAGTACTGTTCCTAACAGACCCATAAGTGTAGCAATTGATGCGATTGTAGCAACGATAACTAAATTCTGTTCGAGCATCGGCAATTCAAGTGAAGTAGCTTCTTCAATTTCCTGCTTAATAGCTAAAACTTTCTGATCTCTGTTTAATCCTTTTTCAGGTATCATTTCTTTGTATTTAAGAATTCCAGCTTTAATAACATTTGCTACTGATCCTCTTTGTTTGTCGCATTCAGCAAGAGCTGTGTCAAGATCTTCCTGAGCTAATTTTGTATGAACTCTGGCAACAAAAGCATTAACTCTGCCCTTTCCTTTTGCTTTAGTAATAGTAATAAATCTTTCGATTCCGAATGTTAATACCATCATTAAAAGAGATATTAGAATAGGTACGATAACACCGCCCTTATAAACAACACCTAAGTAGTTCCCTGGAAGTGGATGGTTTGCAGGATTTTTACCCTGGAAGTTCTCAGGATTACCAAGTACAAAAATATAAATAAGAATAGCAACCGTAATTAAAACCGGAATAGCAATACCGGCAAATCCAGTAAAAGCAGATTTGATTTTCGAAGCGTTCACGTCTTTCTCCTAAAATTAAAAGAATAGTTTTTATTATTAATTATACAGTTTAGTTGATATGCAAATCACAAAAAGAGGTGTTTATTCCCCCGCTCATCCATTCTCTGTTTTGTGTTAAAGTAGCTTTCTAATGGGTTCAATAAACATACACTATTTTTATTTTGTAAAATTAGTCAACGATTTTGCAATTAGCAATAGATAAAATAATAATTTTTGCACTGTTCTGAAATGCTGACCTATACGAACTGTTCAACTAAATTGAATACTAATAATTTAAATGACCTGCCTTAAGTATTTGTATTTACATTACTTATACAAATCACCTCTATACTTTGTTCCAAAGCCATATTTTACCGGTATCAATTGTGAAATATATAAAGTATCAACGAACAACTGATCTCTCTCTAAACTAATT
>JBLNEL010000117.1:0-7356 GCA_050262615.1 Bacillota bacterium | reverse complement strand
TAATCGGTCCCTGCAATATTTATATATCCCCGGGGTTCAATCTCCTGATAAACCTTCTGAATCCTGCTTTCCCTGCTTAGAAAATCGAAGTCGCCTAAGCCTGCAGCAGCTGCAAAATTTGTCAGGTGACCAAGACCGGTAAGGGCTAGGCTTCCTAAGAGTTCTATCTGAATTCCCGCGTTTTGGCCAAAATTCTTACCAGTAATAAGCTTCTTAAAATACTGAGCACTCTTAAGAGCGCCAATTGTATGAGATGAACTTGGTCCAATACCTATTTTAAATACAGAAAATATGCTGGGTAATGTCAATTTACTTCCCTTCTTTTAACATTTGCAAAAAGCTCAAAGCATAATATAAAATATTACGGCGGGTAATTTAATGAATAGAGGTGAGATTTTTAGCTCATTTTTTACTCCCATTAATGTTTTATTCCGAATTTTATTCAGATATTTATGAATTCTCCTGCATTTTATTTGCTTTATATCGCTGTTTCCTATATATTATCAATATAAATTTTGAATTTTGTTAATTTTACATAAATTCTAACAATTTAATTTCAAAAGTAAAATGAAACTGGACGATACCGACAAAAAAGTCTTAGACAAACTTCAGACAAATGCTAATATTACAAATGCACAGTTAGCAAGTGAGCTTGGGATATCCCCTGCTGCAATGCTCGAAAGGGTAAAGCGTCTGGAGAATTCGGGTGTAATAAAGCGCTATGTAGCGCTTGTTGATCCTGAAAAGGTTGGGAAAAGGACAATGGCTTTTATTGCAGTATCGCTTGCTGTACATCATATGAACTCGATCGGTTCTTTCAAGGAAGAGATTGCAAAGTTAGCCGATGTTCTTGAATGTTATCATGTTGCTGGTGAAGAGGACTTCATACTGAAAGTTGCCATACGTGATATTCAGGAATATGAGCGTTTTATGTTCGACAAACTTACACGCATTAATGGAATAAACAAGATAAAGACCACGTTTATAGTTTCGACAGTAAAGTTTGATACCAAGTTCAATATTGATACCGGGTCAGTAAACGGCGATTAAACTTATTCTATAATATAAAGGGAAGTTTATGAAGAATTTTGATCCAAGCAGCAAAATCCAGGATCATCTGGTATTTGGTGAATTCGGGGATGTAAATCCGTCAATTACAGATTCATCGACCTATACGTTCTTAAGTGCTGAAAAGATGAAAGAGCTTTTTGATCATGAGATCGAAGGATGCTTTTTATATTCCAGGCACTGGAATCCGATAAACAAGTATTTATCTGAAGCCCTATCACGCCTGGAAGACAGCCAGTCGGCAATAGTAACATCTTCAGGTATGGCTGCGATCAGTTCAACTATACTGCAGCTCTGCTCATCGGGTGATGAGATAGTTTCAAGCCGGACGATCTACGGCGGCACGTATGCTTTATTTAAGAATCTTCTGCCGAAGTTCGGTATAAACGTGCGTTTTGTAAACATTACTGATCCTGATGCTCTGAAGAAAAGCATAAATCAGAATACAAAGGTCATTTATTGTGAATCGATCAGCAATCCGCTCTTAGAGATAGCAGATATTCCCTCGCTTAGTGCGATTGCAAATGAAAATAATATAAAACTTGTTGTTGATAACACATTCAGTCCGATGATCATTTCCCCATTGCGTTTAGGTGCGCATGTGGTTATACACAGCATGACAAAGTACATAAACGGAACGAGCGACTGTGTAGCCGGGTGTGTTTGTTCGGATCATGAATTTATAAATAAACTTACAGATATAAATTCCGGTACTTCAATGCTTTTAGGACCAGTGCTGGACAGTTACAGGGCTGCAAGCATATTGAAGAATCTTCATTCGCTGCACATCAGGATGAAGCAGCATAGTAAAAACGGAATCTATTTTGCAGAAGAGTTTGAAAAACTAGGTTATAAGACCTATTATCCGGGGCTTGCCTCACATTGCCAACACGGCTTAATGAAAGAACTAATGAACAGTGATTTCGGTTTTGGCGGCATGCTAGCAGTTGATTTCGGCACAAGCGAAAATGCCGACAGTCTGATGAGAGTAATGCAGGAAGAGATGGTTGGCTTCCTGGCAGTCAGTCTTGGATATTTCAAAACACTCTTCAGCTCACCTGGCAACAGCACTTCCTCGGAAATACCGAAAGAGGAGCAGTCACTGATGGGGTTAAGCAATGGACTTGTAAGGTTTTCGGCCGGATTGGATAACGACGCAAAAAGGAGTTTTGAGAGAATAAAACTAAGTCTCTCTAAATGCGGCCTGTAAAGAATGTTTGAGCATACTTTCTCCTATATAATACATCCCCTAATCATCTAAAAAGTGGTTAGGGGTTTTTTATTATTAAAATATTTTATAAACTATATGAGGACAATAAAGCATTATGCGTCAGTATTCTAAAAATTAAATATTTTAAGTACCCCGGAGTTGATTATGCCAATAAAATCAATTAATCCCGCCACCGGAGAAGTTATAAAAGTTCTCGATGAGCTCACACAGGATCAGGTTTATGCTGAGATAGACAAAACATATGCTGCATTTCAGAATTGGAAACTGACCAGTTATAACGAACGCAAAGTGAAGATGTTAAAGGCCTCAAAGATCCTCAAAGATGAAAAGATAAATTATGCAAAGATACTTACTCTTGAAATGGGGAAACCTATAAAGCAGGCAGTATCTGAGGTTGAAAAATGCTCCTGGGTATGCGAATTTTATGCAGAAAATACTGAAGAAATACTAAAAAAAGAGTTTATAAAAACAGACGCATCAGAAAGCTACGTTGAGTTTGATCCGATTGGGATCATTCTGGCTATTATGCCATGGAACTTCCCCTACTGGCAGGTCTTCCGATTTGCAGCTCCTGCTTTAATGGCTGGAAATGTCGGGCTGCTGAAGCATTCCTCAAATGTGCCGATGAGCGCTCTGGCTATTGAAGAAGTATTTATGAAAGCCGGTTTCCCTGCCGGAACATTCAAAACTCTTATGGTCGGCTCACAGAGAATTGATGATATAATTAACCATCCGAAAGTAAGTGCCGTTACACTGACAGGAAGCGAAGGAGCAGGAAAGAAAGTTGCTGCAGCTGCAGGAAAGAATCTTAAAAAGTCAGTCTTAGAACTAGGCGGAAGCGATCCGTTTATTGTACTTGCAGATGCTGATATAGAAGCTGCGGCAAGAGTAGCCGTTCAGGCCAGACTGATAAACAACGGTCAGAGCTGTATAGCCGCAAAAAGGTTTATTGTTGTTAGGGACGTTGCAAAGGAATTCGAGAAAAAATTCGTGGATGTAGTAAATGAGATAAAGATCGGTGATCCGATGGATGAGAGAAATGAGCTGGGGCCGATGGCAAGAGAAGATCTGCTAAATGACCTGGATAAACAGGTAAAAGATTCAATCTCAAAAGGTGCTAAGCTGCTGACTGGCGGGAAGAGGATCGATATAAGGGGCTATTACTACCCGGCTACTGTGCTGACAAACGTAAAAAAAGGCATGGCCGTTTATGAGGAAGAGACCTTCGGACCTGTTGCGGCTATTATTATTGCAGAGGATCAGGATGACGCCATTAAAATAGCAAATGACACAGCATACGGTCTGGGAGCCAGTTTGTGGACCAAAAACACATCAAGGGCAAAGGAACTGGCTGCAAGAATTGAATCAGGCTCAGTATTTATAAATGGAATGGTAAAATCCGATCCAAGACTGCCGTTCGGCGGAGTAAAAATTTCGGGTTACGGCAGAGAGCTGTCGCATTACGGAATTAAGGAATTTGTTAATATAAAAACTGTATGGATTGCCTAAAGAAAGAATATTTGTAAGTTAATGCATTTGTCATAAGAAGCATTTGTGGTCACAAAATCTTCCTTAAAATAAAAGAAAGGGGAAATGGTTATGTGGAAAGTCAAGACCTATGCAATTATTACATTATTACTCGGGTTAATATCGATCGGCTGGGTAGTTTACGATTACCTTGCTTTGACCGATATTGTTTACACAAGCGGAATTGAGCTTGCCGGGAAGTTAAAATACGTTACACTGGGATTTATTCCAATCATTTTATTTCATTTCGCTTTTTTTGCCACAATGTACTTTCTTTTCGATTATCTTAAAAAGCAAAAGCCGATCCTGGCCGAATACAAGCAGATGAAGCTTGCGATGGGCAATATGCAGAATAAGCTTGAAAAAGATAAGAATAAGGCTGAACCTAAGGAAATTCCGATAAAGGATGTAAAGGAAGGAAACAAACCTGCAATTTAACTTTTAAAAAACAGAAGAGCTTCGATCTGGTTTTATAGAAAAAATTTCATCTGTCTGACCAATGAATTTTATTTCTGACTAATGAATTTTATTTAAGAATAATTATCTTTACATCCTGAAAATTTTGGATTTGTTTATTTAATATCAGGAGTCTTGCTTGGATAAGAACGAGGAGAATAAAAACACAGCACCTTTTAAGTCTAAACGGGTTAAAAGAACTTTCACACAAAAAATAAATTCCACACCGGATAAAATTTTTCCGCTTTTATGTCCGCAGAGGGAAAAAGACTGGCTGGACGGATGGAATTACGACATGATCTACTCCGAATCCGGATTAGCTGAAGACGGTGCAATTTTCAAGACACAGCATGAAGGTGAAGTCGGAACCATTTGGGTAGTAACCAGGCACGACAAGGAGAACTATACTGTAGAATTTGTAAGGATGACATGGGAAGTTCTGGTTACAAAGATCAATCTTCGTTTGGAACAGGTTTCAGATGAAATGACAGATCTGCATGTGGAGTATATTTTCACCTCTATTACAGAAAAAGGCAATGAGTTCATTGAAGGCAATTCAGCAAGGCAGTTCCTTGAGATGATGAAGTGGTGGGAAAAATCCTTAAACTACTATTTAGAGACTGGAAGCAAGTTACTGGCCTTAAAGCTCTGATGCCGGTGTCAGGTATTGGAACAGATATAAGTAAATCCCTGTTTTAAATATAGAGACCCATTAAGGGAGATTATGTAAAAAAGACAGAGGAATAATGCGAAATTCAGACTTCAGCTGGACTAGCACAAGAGATATTAAAGTATACAGCCAGATATGGACACCAGACAAAAAAGAGATCAAAGCGGTTATTTGTCTTGTCCATGGTCTGGGAGAGCACAGCACACGCTATAAAATTCTGCCGCGTATTTTAACTGAGCAGGGTTATGCCCTTATTGCTTTTGATCTTCCCGGGCATGGCCGGTCCGGAGGTAAAAGGGGTCATACACCCGATTTTGAAGCCTATATGGAAAACATTTCCCGCCTGCTTGAGGAGGCCGGAAGGCATTTTCCCGGAAAGGAGCGCTTTCTTTACGGACATAGTTTAGGCGGTAATCTAGTTATCAATTATGCACTGCGCTATAATCCAGATATCAAAGGGATCATTACAACCGGTCCCTGGTTCAGATTGTCTCATCCGCCGGCAGATTTTCTTCAGAGACTCGCACGCTGGCTTAATGGCTTTTGGCCAAGTTTCAGGACATTTAACGGGATACGCCCGGTTTATTTATCGCATGGAGGGGTTAAGAATGTTACACGGGAACGTGACCGCTATATGCACCCATGGATTTCGGCAAGGACCTATGTAACAGCAAAGGAATCAGGTCAATGGGCTTTAGACCATGCCGGTGAATTAAACTATCCTATCCTGATACTCCATGGGGGTGAAGATCACGTCACTTCAGCTGATGCATCCAGGGAATTCGCCTCTAAAGTAAAAGAAAACTGCACATTAAAGATCTATGAAGGTCTCTTCCATGAAGTTCATAATGAACCGAGGAATAAGGAAATATTTGAGCAGATCATTGAATGGCTGAATGAACAGGTGGATAGAAAGTCCATAGTCATTTAGTCCATGGTCCAAGGTCATCTGGTCCAAGGTCGTCTGGTCCATAGTCGGAAAGTCAACTTGTACGATGCTGGCTCAGATAAGGTCTGCATAGACTCTGTTCAAATGTAAAGATAAGCTGCATTGCAGAAATTTATTTTTGTTATTGAAGAAGTCAGCAGTAAAAATATTGATATTAATCATAAATCATTTGGACTTCCCTTGTACCTTATTTCTTAAGGAGCTCTTTACATAAAAGAATTAAATCTCGTGGTAAATAAATTCAGAGTAAAATAAGCATCATTGACTTTGGATCAGACGACCTTGGACCAGATGACTTTAGACTGTTTTATAGTAGTATTATTTGGAATTTCTGATTAATTTGATATTTCAAATTTACATCTACAAAATACTATGAAATATTCTGCCTTTATTATACTTATCTCATCGTTTATATTCTGGCTTTCAGGCTGCAGCACTTCTTCGGTTGATCAAAATTTTAATCCTGATGAAGTTATAACCCCCGGAGTTATTAAAAAGCATGTTTTCTTTCTGGCATCTGATTCATTAATGGGCAGGGCTACACCAAGCAGGGAACTTGACTCAGCGGCTTCTTATATCAGCCGTGAATTTTCCTCATCAGGAGTTTTACCCGTTAAGGGAAGTTATTTCCAGAAAATAAAGTTTGGAAAGATCAGTCTTGCCAGTGATAATTATCTAAAAATAAGGTTTAATGGTAAAGAGAAGAGTTTCACAATTAAATCTGAATTTACGCCTTTTGAAATGACCGCTGATAAAGAGGTATCAGCTCCCGTTGTTTTTGCCGGCTATGGAATTACAGCTCCTGAGTATAATTATGACGACTATAAGAATATAGATGTTAAAGGAAAGGTTGTTTTTGTCTTAAAACACGAACCGGGCGAAAACGACACGATCTCTTTATTTGATGGTGCCTATCCGACAAAATATTCGCAGGTAGACACCAAGGTTAAAATTGCCCGCGAGCACGGAGCTGTTGGGATGATCATGGCTACCGATCCATTAAATCACACATTGCTTACTCCAACTGGTTTTCCATGGCCATCGTTATCTAAGTTTATTCCTAAGGATGCTCTTCCTGTTACAATTATTGAAAATGAAGAGGATAAGATACCTGTTGTTCACGCCGGACAGGAAGTAATCTCTGAGCTTTTCGGTTCAGTAGATTCACTGAGAAAATTACAGAAAACAATTGATCAAACCTTCAGGGGGTGTTCTTTTGAACTGCCAGAGGTAAATGTTTCTGTAAAGACTTCTACTGAAATCTCTGGTCAGCCGGCATATAATGTCGTAGGACTAATTGAGGGCAGTGATCCAAAACTTAAAGAAGAAATTGTTGTTGTGGGTGCCCATTATGATCACGTAGGTTATAAGAAGAACCATGAGTCCGGGACTGACTACATTTTTAACGGTGCTGATGATAATGCTTCGGGCACTGCGGCTATAATTGCTCTTTCC
>JBLNEL010000116.1:0-5045 GCA_050262615.1 Bacillota bacterium | reverse complement strand
GACGATTTTATTCTTATTCAATGAAAAATCCGATAATTTTCTTTAGTTTTACTATAAGCTTTTCTTAAAGTGCAGATATCAGTTAAACAAACATTCTCAGGCGCTATATGAAAAAATATATTCGGCAGACCAGATCCCTTTCTGTTTTGCTTATACTTTCAGTGATGTTCTCCTATAGTTCTTACGCACAGCAATATGATTCAGTCTTTACAAAAGAGATTGCCCCGGGAATTATTCATAAAAGAGTAGTTGATGTAAAAGATACAATTATTGCAAATATCTTAAGGATTGATCTTAAAGAGAGGCAATATACATTGAAGGCTGCCAAGGCTGCAGGCAACTTGCTAGGCAGAAAAAAGACCAGTGAAATAGTCAGTTCAATGCAGGAAGCCGGGTATAATGTAATTGCGGCGGTCAACTCTGATTTCTTTAATATGAAAACAGGCGAAGTAGAAAACAACATGGTAATTGATGGCGAATTCTTAAAAGCAGTTACCATTACCGATTCGCCTTTTGACCTGTTCAATAATATTCATTCGCAGTTTGCTCTTACAGACGACAATAGGCCGATGATTGACAGGTTTTTCTTTAAAGGTGAGCTCATAGTTCCATCTAAGAAGGTTTATAAGATCAGCCGAATAAACTCAGTTTCTGACAGCAATTCTATTACCTTATATAATCACTTCCAGGGGAATGCTACTCCACAGTTGCCTGAATCGTGGTCTGTAAAGGAATTCCAATTAGTGCCGGTTAAGATTAAGGCAGACACAAACATCTTTAAGGTAAGTAAAGTTTATGATAAAAAAGGATCCAATCCCATTGAAAATGACCGGAGTCTTGTTCTATCTGTAAACAACTCAGTCTTAAAAAATATTCAGGATAACATTGGTGAAAACGATACAGTTAAGATAATTTCACAGCGTATTCCAGGAGGATCATCCATTAAGACATTAATAGGCGGATGGCCTAAGATTGTAACAAATGGAAGAAATATAGCTCATGATGCCGATTGGCTGGAGGGGACATTTCCAAAGTTCTCCAAAGAAAAGCATCCCAGAACAGGTATTGGGTTTACAGAAGATCAGTCAGCACTATTCTTAATTACAGTTGATGGCAGGCAGGAATCATCCAGTGGAGTATCACTGGAAACCTTTGCTGATATCATGTTAAAGGAAGGTATATATCAGGGACTGAATTTTGATGGAGGAGGATCGACCACGATGGTTATCAACGGTAAAATCGTAAATCATCCATCGGATAAAGCAGGGGAGAGACCAGTAGGAAACTGCCTGCTTCTTATTCAGGATTCTACAAAAATAACAGGGAGTGGGAAATGAAAAAGCTATTATTAATGACAACCCTTTTAACTGCAGCACTCTTACTTGCGTCTGGTACTATGACAGCCAAGGATAACAAGGTAAGGACTGGTGCTGACCTGCTGTTTACCAAGTATTTTAAGCTTATTAAGGGTAAAAATATCGGTCTAGTTACAAATCACACAGGACTACTCTCAGATGGCCGTCACATTGCAGATGTACTTCATGAAAATAAAGAAGTAAAGCTGGTTGCATTGTTTGGTCCTGAGCATGGCGTAAGAGGAGATACGACAGGTGCGGTTTCAGATGCTGTTGATCAAAAGACGGGAGTGCAGGCATTTTCATTATATGGAAAAACTTACAAACCTACAAAGGAAATGATGAAAGGAATAGACGTTCTGATATATGATATTCAGGATGTCGGGGCCAGGTTTTACACCTATATTTCAACGCTAGGTCATGTAATGGAGGCGGCTGCCGAGAATAATATTCCGATTATTGTTCTTGACAGGCCTAACCCTATAAGAGGAGTTAGGTTCGATGGGTTTGTTACCGAAGATACAATGAAATCATTTGTTGCATACGGAAAAATTCCGGTAGAACATGGAATGACTGTTGGCGAACTGGCAAAATTATATAATGGTGAGGGTATGCTGCAGAATGGGAAAAAAGCTGATCTAACGGTAATAAAGATGGAAGGCTGGAAAAGAAATATGTGGTATGATCAGACGGGATTAAAGTGGATAAGGACTTCTCCAAATCTTCCTTTAATTCAAACAGCTGTTGTTTATCCCGGGACCTGTTTTTTTGAAGGGCTAAATATCTCTGAAGGAAGAGGCACAGACAAACCATTTGAGCTAATTGGTGCTCCATGGATAAATAACGAAAAAGCAGCAAAACTCTTAAATGACAAAAAAATAAAAGGTGTTGAATTTAAGCCGGTTGAATTTACTCCGGTGATTAAACCCAATAACGCACGTCCTCCAAAATATAATAATCAAGTATGTAAAGGGATATATGTTGATGTAAAAGACAGAAATTCCTTTGAGCCGGTAAAAGCCGGGGTATATCTGCTCTGGGCATTTAAGCAAACTAATTCTGATAGTATTCAGTGGCGCAAGCAGACAATTGACAAACTGGCTGCGACGCCAAAATTACGAGAGATGATTGATTCAGGGAAAACTGCTGAGGAGATATTTTCTGCATGGAAAGGCGAATTAGACGGATTTAAGGCAGTAAGGCAGAAATATCTTTTGTATAAGTGAGTAATCATTTTAATAAACGAAGAAATCCTAAACAAATGGATAAGACTTAATGGGCGCTTTTTTAAGAGCGCCCATTTATATTATCCTGATCTCTAAAAGTTCTTTTTAATTATGATGTATTCTTTTAATAGAATACCCTTATTCCAAACTGCATTGTCCTTGGCAAATATGCACCGGTTGCCAATCCATAACTTAACAAACGGTTACCGTTTGCATCTGCCATTCTTCCGCTGAAGCCAGAAGAATTGAACCAGTTACCTACGTTAAATGCTTCAAACATAAGACCTACTCTAACATTTGCAAGATCAAAGTATTTTGCTACTCTAAGATCGAGCATTTTGTACCAGTTCCTAATTAAATTTGGGTCAGGTACATCATACCGCTGTCCATTTACCCAGTCATCATTGAAATTGTTATCATTATTCAGGTCCTGTCCGACTGTTCTTGTAAACGGGGTTGGACTAGCAAGCGTAAATAATCCGGATAACTGGAAGTCATATGGGAAAGTATATGAAAAGTTAAGTACAAATCTATGACGTTCATCCAGGTTACTGCGCTGCATATAGTAAAGGTCCTGCAGTGTATAAGTTGTACCATCATTCTCAGCATAGGCCCAAGATAAGGTATAAGAAAGTTGTGCAAATGCCTGATCTTTTCTGAAAGCGATTGATGAGAGAATTCCATAATATTCAGCTTTTCCCATGCTTGAATATAGCCACATTGCGCCGAATGCATCTGTAATTTTTCTTTTCTTCAGGCTAGGGACATAATAGTTTGCGTCGTATGCCTTATAAATATGGTCATAATGCTTCCAGACATAATCTGCGGCAATTGCAAAGTTCTCGTTCAGCTGATGACTGATACCAACCGACCAGTTAAATATTCTTGGAAGTTCAATACCGGTATCAACAAGGTAAAGGTCAGGCTTTGAACTACCGGTTCCATTAAGTATCTGCTGTTTTAAGAGATTAACATCCATTGTCCCCGGGTTTTGTATTGTATACATTCGCCAGTTAGCATAAAGCCATTCAAAGTATCCCAATTGTCCAAAAGTCCGGTCGTAGAACAAACCTGCACCGCCGCGCAGGAAGGTCAGGCTGTTATCAAACAGATCGTAGTTGAAGCTTACTCTCGGACTAAAGTTAAGTACAGAATTTTTCCTATCTCCCTTATTCAGAAAATATGAAGGGACATTGTTGACAATTTCAGGATATTTTGAAGCATTAGCCCAAGGTACTGAATAGTCATTATTCAGCATATTAATTTCACCATCCCAGCGGAGTCCATAATTCAAAGTCAGCCTTCCATTTACTTTCCAGCTATCCTGAATAAATGCACCCAAAGCCCAGCCGCTTGTTTTGCCTCTGGCATCTTCAGTGGAGTTTGGATCTGTAATGCCGATTCCAACAATTGCCTGGTATGGCAAGGCACTAGTGTCAGTTCTGAAGCTAAACTGTCCATCTTTATAATATGGGAACCAGGGATTAGCTTTAATATTTCTAGCTTCAGCACCTATCTTAAGTACATGGTTCTCCATTGTTAAGGTAAATTTGTCAATAATTCCAATATGGTCCTCTGAGAGCTGAATAGGGAAGTCACCTCTTCCTAACTGAAGGCTAGGATATATGAGTGCCGGACCGGTAGACATAGTTGGTTCATCATGTCTCCAGGCAAGGTATTGAACAGAGAGTTCATTCATAGCACTATTGCTTAGCATATAGGTATGCTTTAGGCCAAGGTCATTTACTTTATAGGTTCCATGGAGTCCGGCCTGATAAGCAACGGTTCCACCAAAGTAGAACTTTGCGTCAGTATATCTGGTATTCCATGTAAGATCGAGAATATTCTGCTCATTAAGGTAATGTGTCAGGGCAACAGCTGCGGTGTGGTTTACTCTTGGGGATTGAAAACTTCCAGAGTAGCCGTTCCAGAGGCCCGGATTATAAGCAGGCTTGCCAGGAATTACGTCAATGTAGTTATTAATGTTTTGTACTTCATAAGTAACGGCGAAGAATGTTTTGTTTAATTGCAGGGGTCCAGAAATTGAGAATCCTCCCTGTTGTCTGTTATAGTCAGGTATAGTCTTCTGAAATGGTCCGCGGGCAAGTAAGCCCTTATTCTGGAATGAACCAAAGCCGGTCAGTTTTAAGTCATTTGACCCTCTTTTTGTGAGTGCTGAAATAATATAAGAGCCGCCTCTTGTATACTCTGCATCATAAGCATTCAATACGACCTTAAATTCCTGAATTGCATCCTGCGGCAAAGGTGATCCGGTCTGACCCAGTCCAACGATGTTGCCGTTAAACAAACTCTTCCATTCTGAGCCGTTTACCACAAGATTAAGGAAGTTATAGGAGGATACTGCACCTGCAGCGGGCAAAGTTTGTCCGCCTACCGGAGCATATGATTTTACGCCGGGTGAGACTTCGGCAAGAGTGAGTATATTTCTTGAATCCATTGGCAG
>JBLNEL010000115.1:0-6491 GCA_050262615.1 Bacillota bacterium | reverse complement strand
ATCCGGGCGGTGCGTTTCTATTAACCGTGAAAAAATTCTTACTTTTCTGGGGGGGAGAAGAAAATCCCCAGTCATTTATAATGAATCCTGACTATTTCAGTTCAAACTTTTCGAAGGTTCTGCAACTGCCGTTAACAAGTTTTCTTTTTGTTTCATTGCTAGCAATTGCAGGGATAATATTATCATGGAAAGAAAAAGGGAAGTTCTCAGTGCTTTATCTTTTTACAGCAGCCTACATACTAAGCACAGTAATATTCTTTGTAAATGGACGGTTCAGGCTTGCTCTGACGCCACTTTTAATAATATTTGCTTCTTACAGTATAACAGCCACATTTGAAAAATTAAAAAGCAGTGAATACAGGGCATTGAAGGCACCGGCAGTAACAGCTGCATTATTTATAATTATATATACTTTTTTTGTACCTAAGCCTGTATACAATGATTATGATGCATATTTAAGCATGGGGAACATATATTTTGATGAGAAGCAATATGATAAGGCCATTGAGAGCTATGGTAAGTCGCTGATCTACAGGGATCATTTCACCACATATGTAAATATTGCTAATGCCTATTCTGCGAAAAAGGATTTTCGATCAGCACTGACGGCATATCAGAAAGCAATAAACAGGAATCCGAATTATCCGCTAGCCTATTTTAATATAGGTTTAATACATTCGGAAACCGGAAATCTGCAGATGGCACAGAAGGCATTTAATAAAACACTTGAGCTCGATTCTCAGTTTGCCGATGCGTACCGAAATCTGGGTATTATATACTATCTGCAGCAGGATTATGCTATGTCCTATGAGAATTTTCAGTCATATCTGAAATATTCCAATGATGAAACGACAAAGGCATCTGTAATAAAAGACATGGAAAATATGAGGAAATACCTTAAATAGTAAAGGTGCGTATTCTTTTTTCCCTACAAGAGTTTCTGTAGCACTTGACTAAAATTTCATGTAAATTAGGACATTAAATATAAAAAAATTTTAAACAAGCACACAAAACAACAGAGGTGTGTAAAGGGCAGGTTTGTTAAAGTTTCAGGTAACACATAAAGATAATTCTACTAAGGCGCGGGCCGGATTTTTAGAGACAAGTCACGGTATTGTTGAAACTCCCATATTTATGCCTGTAGGGACACAGGGCACAGTAAAAGCGGTCAACCAGGATTATCTTGCCAACGATATAAATGCACAGATAATTCTTTCAAATACATATCATCTTTATTTAAGGCCGGGCACAGAGCTTCTTGAGAAAGCCGGGGGGCTGCATAAATTCATGAATTGGAACAGGCCTATACTTACCGACAGCGGGGGGTATCAGGTCTACAGCCTTTCAGAATTAAGAAAGATGAAGACAAACGGAGTTGAATTCCGGTCACATCTAGACGGATCCAAGCATTTTTTTACACCCGAGAAAGTAATTCAGATTGAAAGGAGCATAGGTTCAGATATCATGATGCCCCTGGATGAATGTACGCCATATCCTTGTGAATATGAATATGCAAGGAAATCCAGAGAATTAACAAGTTACTGGGCCGCACTTAATCGTGAAGCTTTCGAGAAATCGGCGCCATATTATGGGCACGAGCAGTATCTTTTTGGTATAATTCAGGGGAGTGTATACAAGGATTTAAGGGAGGCATCGGCGAAGGACCTAGTTGCTTTAAATTTTGATGGTTATGCTATAGGCGGTCTGGCAGTAGGAGAACCTACAGACAAGATGTATGAAATGGTTGATTTTACGACAGATTTTATGCCGCATGACAGGCCGAGGTATCTGATGGGAGTTGGGAGGCCTGAGAACATACTTGAAGGCATAGAGCGCGGGGTAGATATGTTTGATTGTGTAATGCCCACGCGTAATGCAAGGAATGCATATCTATTTACAGGGCAGGGGGTACTGTCGATGAGGAATGCGTGTTACAAAGATGATTTTCGTCCGGTAGATGAAAATTGTAATTGTTATACATGCAGGAACTTTACGCGTGCATATTTAAGGCATTTATTTATTGCAAAGGAAATACTTGTTCTTGAGCTTGCGAGCATTCACAATCTTCATTTTTATCTTGAGTTAGTAAAGCAAGCAAGGGCACATATAATAGACGGAAGTTTCAGTTATTGGAAAAACGAAATTGTAAAGGATTTATCAAAAAACATTAATTCTATTAAGGAGGAATAAGTGGATTACCTATTAGCTATGGCACCCCAGCAGGGGCAGGGCGGTGGAAGCCTTATCAGCACATTTATTATGTTCGGTGCGATTTTTGCGATATTTTATTTTATGATTATCAGGCCACAGCAGAAAAGGGCTAAAGAAAGAGATCAGTTACTGGCCAATCTGCAGAAAGGTGATAAAATCATTACTAACGGTGGAATTCACGCTACAATAGAAGGTTTAGAAGAAAAGACAGCGCTTGTTAAAATAAGTGAAAATGTTAAGATAAAGATAGAACGTGCTGCAATAGCTACAGTTATTAAGTAAAAAGGAAATAGAAGAGGATATAGAAAATGTTCTGTTCAGTTGAAGAAGCCATTAAAGATATAAAAGAAGGCAAGGTTATAATTGTTGTTGATGATGAAGACAGAGAAAATGAAGGTGATTTAGTCTGTGCTGCTGAATTTATCACACCGGAAATTGTAAATTTTATGGCAAAATACGGCAGGGGGATGATATGTGCTCCGATGTCGGGAAAAAAGCTTGATAGTCTTGGGCTGCAGCTTATGGTTGATTCAAACACAGCGCTGCATGGGACGCAATTTACAGTAACAGTTGATGCTGTTGAAGGGACGACCACAGGAATATCAGCAAGTGACAGGTCGATAACTCTTAAGAAACTCTCAGATGAAAATGCCTGCAGTGACGATTTTGCCAAGCCCGGGCATATTTTCCCTTTAAGGGCTTTTGATGAAGGGGTTTTAAGGCGGGCCGGGCATACAGAAGCCGCAGTTGACTTATGCAAGATTGGCGGTTTAAAGCCTGTAGGGGTGCTTTGTGAGATACTCAATGATGACGGAACAATGGCCCGGGTACCAGACCTGGAGAAATTTGCTGAGCAGTTTGATCTAAAAATCATGACCGTAAGCGATCTGATAAAGTACCGTATACAGAAAGATAAGCTTGTAGTAAGAGAGACAGATGTAAATTTCCCAATAAAGAAAGGGGCTTTCCATCTTTATGTTTACAGGAGTCTTCTTGAGAACAAGGAGCATGTAGTACTTGTAAAAGGTAAGATAGATCCTGAAAAGCCAATACTAGTAAGAGTACATTCTGAATGTCTCACCGGAGATGTATTCCAATCGCAGAGATGTGACTGTCATGATCAGCTGCATGCAGCATTGGAAAAGATAGAAAACGAAGGTCAGGGAGTATTAGTTTATATGCGTCAGGAAGGAAGGGGCATTGGTCTATTGAACAAGATCAAGGCTTATGCGCTTCAGGATAAAGGACGCGATACAGTAGAGGCAAATGAAGATTTAGGATTCCGTGCCGACTTAAGAGATTATGGTATTGGAGCTCAGATACTTTTGGATCTAGGTGTAAGGAAAATGAGGCTTTTGACAAATAATCCAAAGAAAATTATTGGTCTTAAGGGCTATGGGTTAGAGATAACCGAAAGAGTCCCGCTAGAAATTACGCCTAATGAGAAGAATCAGAGGTATTTGATAACAAAGCGCGATAAGATGGGTCATCTTATTTTAATGAATGACAACATTACTTTATAAGATTTATAAAGGAGACTCGAGACACAGAGTCTCTTTTTTTTTGTAAAAAACGATCTGAGAACAATCAAACAATAAATATGGATATCAATATATGAAAGAACTGGGAATATCAAAGAATTTTCTGGCAATAGAGAAGGAGCACTCTGCATATAAGACCTCAGAGATTGCTGTAGTTTCAGCTCCTTTTGAAAAGACAGTAAGCTATGGGCACGGTACAAAGAATGGTCCGAAAGCAATACTAGAAGCCTCACATTATGTTGAATTCTATGATGAAGAGCTTGACAGAGAGCTGGTATTTGAAAAAGGCATATGCACTTTAGCTCCATTGGATTTCAAAGGGATGAGCATAAAGAAGTCTATTGCACATATTTATGATAAAGTAAAGAAATTGCTTGAAGATAATAAGTTTGTTGTCACTTTAGGCGGTGAACATTCACTTTCACTTGCTCCGATAAAGGCCCATATTGAAAAGTTTGAAAACCTATCAATTCTGCAGTTTGATGCTCATTCTGATCTGCGTCAAAGTTACGAGGGGTCGATTTACTCACATGCTTCAGTCATGGCGCGAGTAGCGGAGTTAACAAGTGACATTGTACAGGTTGGTATCAGGGCACAGTGCATTGAAGAAGCTGAATTTATTAAGGCCAATAATATTAATACCTTTTATGCCAGAAATATACGGTTAAATAAACATGGAAAGAGCTGGCAGTCAGAGGTAATAAAGTCTTTAAAGGAAAATGTATATATTACATTTGATGTTGATGCTTTCGATCCATCGTTTATGCCTGCGACCGGAACTCCAGAGCCAGGAGGATTATTCTGGGATGAGACGATGAATCTGTTACGGATGGTTGGTGAATCAAGAAAAATTGTAGGCTTTGATGTAGTAGAACTTGCTCCGGCAAAGGGGAGCACTTCTTCAGACTTTGTAACAGCGAAGCTTGTTTATAAGCTGCTGAACTATGCTTTTATGGAGAAGAAAAGCAAAAAGTAAAGATAACATATTTTCTCAGAGCGGAATTTTATTCCGCTCTTTTTCATCGCCTTTTCCCGCAAAATCAGAAATTCCACTTTATACTTAAAGCCTTCGGTACATTTAAGGATCGAATAAAATTTATTTAAAAAATATTTTTTATTATGAGGTACAAACATTGATATTTATACCCAAACTTGTTATCATAAAATAGAGGGCGTATAAAGGCAATCCCTTCCTTGCATTCCTAATATAATAAACAAAGCTGAAATGGAAATGTGGGATAATAATGCTTAGTTAAGACTGTCTATTTGTTGAAATCAGTGAGGAGAGAAGCCGTGGAAGATTTTTCACTTGAATATATAGGTCAAAGAGGAACTGTTCTTGATTATGTATTAAACGGAATAGCTGATGGTGTATACATAGTAGATAAGCAGCGCAGGATCATATACTGGAACAAAGCAGCAGAAGAAATGACCGGATATAAAGCTGAAGAAGTTTTAGGATACAGATGTTCTGAAGACATATTGAATCATATTGATGAAAACGGATTACCTTTATGTCTGGATGCATGTCCATTGAGCAAGGCGCTAAGCAAAGGCGAGTCTGTAAAACTTAAGACCTATCCTCTGCACAAGAACGGGAAAAGATTTCCTGTAATGGCTCATGTTTCACCGATCAAAAGCAACGATGGAAAAATAATAGCTGCAATAGAAGTTTTCCGTGATATTTCAAAGGAAGAGGAATTAAGGATATTGCAGGAAAAGTTTAACAGTCTGATACGTAAATTTGTATCCACAGCAACAGTTGAAAGGGTAATGGCGCAGGTACTTTCCGGCACAGAAACCAAATCCAGGCGGCGTGAACTGACGATCCTATATCTTGATGTTGTTCAATTTACATCACTTTCTGAGAGATATTCTCCAGAAAATGTAGCCGGAATATTAAACGAAATTTTTGGTATATGCGAACTTATTACAAAAGAATGTTTCGGGGACATTGATAAGTTCATTGGTGATGCCATCATGGCAGTTTTTGTAGATGCAGAAGATGCAGTTGAAGCCGGAGCAAGGATACTTTCTGCGCTGAATAATTTAAATGTAAAGAATCTTCACCAGGGCAAGGATATGATAAGTGTAAGAATAGCCATTCATAGCGGGAATGTTGTTCAGGCTGAAGTAGGCACGGTAGAAAGAAAAGATCTGACTGTCATTGGTGATGTGGTAAATACAGTAGCTCATATTGAAAAATATGTCACTCCAAATTCAATCTTTGTAACAGAAGCAACCCTTTCGCGACTGAAAAACAGCAGTGACTTTTTATTTGAAAGACGAATACTTTTAAAAGGGAAAAAAGAACCAGTAACTATATATTCGCTTATCAAGCAGGAGAAATTAATACAAAGCGAAGATAATATTATTAGCTGAAATATTAATTGCCTCAGTTGTATACAGACACTTCAATTCGCATCATTGGATAATTTCAAAAGGTAGAATAACCATATTCTAATGTAAGCTGTTTTACATCAATGACTTACAGGTATGTAGGCATGTGGGTAATATTAGCCAACATTCAGGATAATCAGGTTCAACAAACCTTTAAAAAAAAGCAGAAATCAAATCTGGTCTTCTGGCACCCGAGTTGTCATAGTAACTTCGACGATTAATTATTTAAGGTATAAGGAGTTACGATGACTACAAAGACAAGACTAATTGTGATGATGTTGGCCTTTCTTTCTTTTCATTTTTCTTTCAACGGAAAGTTAATGGCAAATAATGCCTCCC
>JBLNEL010000114.1:0-7252 GCA_050262615.1 Bacillota bacterium | reverse complement strand
CCGGTTTAGGATTAGTGTCTGCTTCTATAGTTAAACTGTCCTGAGGGGAATAATACAGATGAATGTTTGGCATTGTAATCAGCGGTTCAATATCCTCAAATGTTAAACGGTTGCTGCTTACAGACAGATCTGTAAGCGCAGTATTTGTCTTGAAATCAGGTAAACTCTCCAGCATATTCTTTTCTAAAAATACCCATTTTAGTTTAGTAAGTGATTCAAAAGCATTCAGTACTGAGTATTTTAACCGGTTACTGCGGAAAGATATAAGTGTAAGGTTCTTCAGTTTCCCAATTTGTGAAGGAAAAGTATCTGCAAATAAATTATCATCCAGATTCAATTCTGAGAGATTTTTAAGCTCACCAAAATTCTGTGGCAATGAGTCTAAAAAGTTATGCTGCAGCCTTAGTTCCTTAAGACTAACCATAAGACCTGTAGTTGATGGAAGTCTTTCAAGCCTGTTATATATAAGACTTAAATTTGTTAAACTTTTTAGGTTTCCAAGTCCCTCAGGTAAAACAGATAGTAAATTGTAGCTTAAATCCAGATTACTAAGATTTATTAATTTCCCAATCTCCGGGGGAAGATTTCTGATTATATTTCCCTGAAGCTGAAGATCTTTCAGTTTGATCAGATTCCCAATCTCTGCCGGAATAGCCGAAATAATATCGCCCTGAAGCCATAATGTAGTAAGACTGTCTAAAGAAAAAAGTTCAACCGGCAGATTTTGAATAGGGTTATCTCCAAAATTTAACTCCTTTAACCCCTTTATTTTTGTTACAACCAGAGGAATTTCTGTAAACCTATTTCCTGCAAGATTTAATGATATCAGATTAATAAGCTTTCCCATAGAGTTTGGTAGTGCATCTAGTTTATTTGAGCTGGCATTTAAAAACTTGAGATTGCTTAAATCGCCTATAGAGTCCGGCAACTTTGTAATGTAATTGCCCGAGAAATCAGCTTCTTCTAATAACACTAAAGTATTTAGCGATTGGGGTATCTCTTTAAGTTGATTATTCCTTAAGAATAAATATTTCAAACTGGTCAGTTTTCCTATTGATTCAGGAATATAGCTGACATAATTGTAATTAAGATTTAATTCCCTTAATCGGCTTAAATTTCCAATAGATTCTGGAATGGAATCTCTTATATAATTTCCCGACCCGAATTGTAATGCAACTACTCTGTTATTTTCAACAACTACTCCATACCATTTAGAAACCGGATTGCTGCTAAGCCAGTTTTCATGATTACCCCAGTTTTCACCTTTTGTGGAATGATAAAAATCAATTAAGGCCAGAGAATCTTCAGCTACGACCTGAGAATATATAACAGTCAAATTCGCAAAGAAAAACACGAAAAATATAATTGATAGTAAAACTACTTGTTTCAATAGACATCCTTTCTTCATTTGTTAAACACCGGTAAAACTGATCCTTTTCTCTGCGGGTGCTTTTATAATGTTAAGTTTATCCAGGTACTACTGGTTATTGTACTTAGTCGTAATTATTCTGATTTCACAAAGTGGGAGTATTTGGATTTTGTCTTCTACATTCCTCTGTTTCAACTGCATGAGATCTGGCAATATTGTTCTTTTTCTATGGTACCCTCCCGGGATATGAATTTACTCCATTAATTCCCAAGCTGAAAGGGCAAAAACAGAGTACCTGTATTTATACTTATTAAAGAACTGAATATAAGCAGCCTTAGCAATAGTACATTCCCTCATTAATGAAAGTAAAATATTTTAAAGAATCAAATACCCTTCCTAAAACTGTAGCCCCTAAAAATTATTCTTACAGATTTTTTCCCCTGTAAACTTTACTGTAATCGGTTCATCCGATAAGCGTTTCTTCTTCCAACATATTCTTTGTCCAATTCAATTCTTTGTAAAATATGTTCTTTGAATTAACTCTGCTTCCTGTTTTCTATTCTTTCTAAGAACTACATTCTTCCGGATTACTCTTTTCATTTAATGCCAGGAGCCAAGAAGTTTTCTTGTTAATATAATCTGGGAAATATGATATGAATTATGATCTGCAATTAAAAGTATTTCCCTCAGATATGTTCTTCCTTCACCCCCCGGGATCTGACTAGTAAGGTCAATATTTACATTCTTAATTAACTCTACTGTTTCATCCAGATCCTTAAAAAATCTTTTAACAGAATGATCCCATTGTTCTTTAGTTGCATTATCCTCATCCTTCGGCCAGTATCCCTCAGGCCATTGAGGAGATTTCCAGGAAGTGTCTATTGTATACCTTATTATATCTTCCTGAGTTATCCGCATATGCTCCAAAAGCTGCCAGATAGTATGAGTATTTTTTCCAGCATGCTTATTAATTATATCTGGAGTAATATCCTTCAAGGCACTTTCAATATTTGCATGAGCATTCTCATCCTTTAACAATGAAATAAGTGCCTCCCTTAACACATCTTCCTGCATATTAAACCTCCTCTTCCTTAAATTCTTCAAACCACTGTAGCTTTACAATTTGTCATCGCAATAAAAGTTATGTCAGAATAGCTGCTAGCCATGCTGCTATGAAAATAAATTCGGCAATAGCATCAAACAGATAGATGCCCGGAATAATGCGTCTAAATACATATATTATGTCAATAAGCATAAATGCCAATGCCGAACTGATTGCAACAATAATTATATCGACACTTGGCATTCCTCCTCTTAAACCTGCCGTTATTAGCCCAAGGCTAATTGCCATAGCTAAAGCCCCGACTGTCTTTACCAGCCATATATCTCTTTTTGGTCCGGTTATCAATTGAAAAGTAGTAATGCTTACAATTGGCCATAGACCTGTTAAAAAGAAGTATGCTCCCTGAATATAAAACAAATACTTTTCCATAATTAAATAATACAGAAAAATAACAAAGATTAAATAGTGAGAAAAAGCGGGACAATTTTTAAAAGCAAGCTGGGCTTAACAAAAATGTTAGTGCTCTTATTGAGGGAAGCTTAATCAAACTGGCTCTGGTACCCAGATAATTTCTAAAAATCAAATATTCAGTTAATTAGATAAATTGTGAGAATCATATAAATTGAAAAATGATAGGCAAAGTTAAAAAGGAAAGGACCAGACCTAAAGCTGTCATTGAAGCCATTACTTCACCTTCAAAGTCAGCGGCAATAGCCAGCGCGCTTGCAGTTATCATCGGGCCCATACCCGCCTCGAATATCGAAACTCTGACAGCCTCAGAATTTAATCCGAATATCTTGCAAATAAATAAAGCAGTAAATGGGGCTATGATGAGTTTTATTAAAAGCCCTGTACCAATTGGAAGCATGCTGGTACTCGAAGTTTTCAGTTTAATTTGCAATCCAACTGCAAACATTACTACCGGCACGAGCGTTTGCGCAAGCATCTCAAGTACTTTTATAATATCAGCCGAGTAGAACCGGTCCTTAATCACAAGGGCTAGAATAAGTGCAATAAATGGAGGGAATGTAAAGACTTTCTTTACAATATGACCTACTCTTGCCTTACCCATTCCGCCATAAATTGCAATTATAGCAGACCCATAAGTCGATAGAGCAAGGAAAGTACCAAACTGATCATAAAGTATAGCGTACGGGATATGATCTGTACCGAAATAGGCTTTCACCATTGGAATTCCCAAAAATGAAGTGTTGCCAAGCGGCACGATTAAAAGCAATCCGCCTGTCAGCGATCTACTCCATGAAAATGCCCGGGATAGTATTAATACCAGTATGACAGAAAGCAAAAGCATTATCCATGGAAGTATAAGCGGAATTACTACATCTTTTGAAAATGTAAGTTTCGGAATATTAAGCAGAACCACAGCAGGAAGGGATATATAAATAACATATAAATTTAATGTTAAAGCCGCATCTTTTGGGAATATACTTAAATATCCAAATAATATCCCAAGAATAAGAAGCAGGAAAATTAAAATAAAGTTTTCCATTAAAAACTTTTCCCTACCATCTTCCAGTAATCTTTTCTTATCTTGGCCGAACACCTGGCATCTGTATTAACTTGAATTACACTTAAACCATTTTTCCTTAGTGCACTTTCAAATGCCGTTTTCAGATCCTCCCAGCTTTCTGCTTTTGTAAAATTGCCGCCGTAAGCTTTTACAAAGACTGAGAAGTCCAGCCCGTGCGGAGTAATAAAAAAGTCATCAAATGCATTTTGACTCTCTTCACACCTGGCAATAGGAAGCATTTGAAAAATTCCGCCACCGTCATTATTTATTAATACAACTACCAGTGGGATTGAATATTTCAATGACGCAAGCAAGCCGTTAAGATCATAATAAAATGCAAGATCTCCTGTAATAAGAACTGTCGTCTCTCTTAAGCCTTCAGAAATTCCTAAGGCAGTAGAAGTAATCCCGTCAATGCCGCTAGCCCCCCTGTTATGAAATACCCTTATCGACTTATCTGACTTTGGGGCAAAATAATCCAGATCGCGTACGGGCATGCTGTTCGAAACCATAAGTGCAGACTCATCCGGCATAAGCTTAATTATCTCTGTTATTATCCTGCCTTCAAATGGAAATTCTGCATTCTCAACTGTCTCCTTCTTAATTGCTTCAGCTTTACATTCTGCTGCAATGAATTTATCCAGCCATGAACTTCTATCGGAGTGTGAAAAGTTTTCCTGCCTTAGAGTCGCAACTGCCTTCTCACAAAAATTTTCTGCTGAAATCCTTAAGACTGCCCTTGCCTTGTTATATGGGTCGTTAAATTCTCCATTTTCATTTATCAGATAATACCTTCTGGAATCCAGCTTTTCAAAAAATAACTCCATTGCTTTCGATGTAGTTGTCCTTCCAAACTGAAGGATAACTCCTGGACTATATTTTTCCAGAAATTCATCTGTTGCAATATAACCTTCATAATTTACCAGCAGATTAGATTTATTGCTCTTACTAAATCTAAGTTGCGAGGTAACATCAGCAATAACAGGATAATTCAAAATTTCAGCAAGCTGCTGGCAAATTTCATTAAACGGCTTTCCAAAACTTCCCGGACCTGCAATTATTAATCCTTTGGAGTTACTTTTCAGAGATGAAATAACTTCATTGTAAAGTCTGTCAATTTCTTTTGACTCCTGATTGTCCTTTATTGAATCATTTCTCCTGTAGACCTGATTACTTATACATCCGCCAATTTCAATTAAAGATTCATCAATTTCATCTGTATAAACAGAAGGTTCAAAGGGTTTACGGAATGGGAAATTAATATGTACCGGCCCCGGATTATATCTTGTGCTTTCAAGAACTGCCCGCTCGGCCATTCGGCATATATATTCCAGTCTTTCTCTTGTTGGCTCCGGAAGTCCTGCATTTATAAACCAGCGTATATGGTTCTTATAGATATTATCCTGAAAAATAGTTTGATTAGCTCCTCTGCCGATGAGTTCAGGTGGACGGTCAGCTGTACAGACTATTAATGGAATTCGCTGCTGAAATGCTTCAATAATAGCTGGATAAAATTCTGCAGCCGCTGTCCCTGAGGTACATATAAGTAAAACAGGAGTTTTTGTTGATCTTGCTATTCCTAGTGCAAAAAAACCGCTTGAACGCTCATCAATATGAACATAAGTTCTGATTTTATCATTTCTTGATAACGCCAGCGTCAGTGGCGTATTCCGCGATCCTGGAGAAACACATGCATATTTTACACCGAGATTGGCTAGTTTATTTATAAAGGTATCCGACCAAACTATATTTCTATTTATTTTCATTTATTTGTATTTTCACTTTCAAAGAGAGATAATATTGGATTTAATTTTAATTCTGTTTCCTTAAATTCATTGGCCGGATCCGATCCCTCTACAATTCCACCTCCTGCAAAAATATAAAGTTTTTTCCCTTTAATTAGTGCTGAACGTATAGAAACTGTAAACTCACCTTCTCCATTGAAATTAAACCACCCCAGAATGCCAGCATATAACCCCCTGGGATACTCTTCAAGCCTTTTTATTATGTGCATCGCCTCAGACTTTGGAACTCCGCATACGGCTGGAGTCGGATGAAGATTTTCAAGTATTGAGAATATCTTCTGCATCGGTTTCAGCTTTGCTTTGATTGGGGTCCATAAGTGCTGAATGTTCTTTATTTTTTTTATTCTTGGGCTTTGTTCGTAATGAACTTCATCTGAAATAGATGAAAACAACTTAACCAAATATTCTTTTACTGCATTGTGTTCATTGTTGTCTTTTTCACTATTTAATAACTTTTCTTCTAATTCCTTGTCTTCAGCATCATTTTGGCCCCGGGGAGCTGACCCGGCAAGTGCATCTGCTTCAATCCATCCATTATCAAGTTTTATCAGCTTTTCCGGCGAGGCGCCAAAAAAAGTCGACTTCCCTGAATGAAACATAAACAAATAGCATCCTGGATACTTTTGTCTGAAGTCTTTAATTATTGATGTAAGATCAGGCTCTCTGTTTAACTCAAGTTCCACCTTCCTTGAAAGCACTACTTTCTTAACCTTATCAGACTCAATGATCTCGATAGCTTTTTTTACACTCTCCATCCACTTTTTTTTGTCTTTTGAACCATTACCTGCACGTAAAATTACAGACGGCCTTATTGCCGGCTGCTCTGGCTTTGCTGTAAGCTTAATGACCTGTGCAAGCTTATACTCAAAATCCCTTTCAAGCTTTTCTTTTGAAGAACTGGGAGAAATAAGAAAATTATACAATATCTTTATCTCCCCTGCCTGCCTGGTTATCATGAAATGCGGAATAAACCAGTTCGAATCGGGATAATTATCCCAAATTTCTTTCTCGTTTTCTGAAGAAAATTTCATTCCCCCTACAAAAAGCGGAAATTTTACCTCATTGAATTCATCCCAGTTATTTATAAAACTATCCTGAAACAGTCTGATTTTTTTTTCAGTTATGGCAAATCGCCCAATTCCTGATTCGGAAACATAATGTAGTTCACCTAAACCAACAAATATGATCCCTTCTTCAGGCTTTTCCCAATAAAACGACTTCTCATACTCTTTTATAATGACTCCCAATTCTGAAATTGAAAGAGTTCCTTCCGGAGTAAATGCAAATGAGGCAACCGAATTAGGTTGACTGGCTTTATCTAAAGCTTTAATTATAAAGTTACTAAATTTTTGTATTGAAATTATATCCAATTTTGATTTTTATTTATTAAACATACCTGCATTAAAAGAAAGTTTTCTTTTATGTATAAAAATAAAGAATAGGTTAAAAAAATTCTAAAAAATATTCACTAATTAATCAGATGA
>JBLNEL010000113.1:0-3441 GCA_050262615.1 Bacillota bacterium | reverse complement strand
AAGGTCGGTTCAATTGAAATAAAAAATGCATTGTTGTTAGCTCCGATGGAAGATGTGACCGATATTTCTTTTCGGAATATTTGCAAAGGATTTGGGGCAGATGTAGTATATACTGAATTTGTCAATTCTGAAGGATTAATTCGTTCAGTCGAAAAGACACATAAAAAGCTTAAGATTACTGAGAGTGAAAGACCAGTTGGTATTCAGATTTATGGAGAGAGCCTGGAGTCAATGGTCTCTGCCGCCAGAATAGCAGCGGAGGAAAACCCGGATATTCTCGATGTTAATGCAGGATGCTGGGTAAAAAAAGTGGCCAACAGGGGAGCCGGAGCCGGTTTATTGAAAGATCCTCCGTATCTTCAGAAAATGGTAAAAGAGATTGTAAATGCGGTAAATATTCCTGTTACAGTTAAAACAAGGATCGGCTGGGATCAGGACAGTATTATGATAACTGAAATAGCTAAAAGACTTGAGGATGTTGGGATAAAAGCTTTAACGATTCATTGCAGAACAAGACAGCAGGGGCATTCAGGCGATGCTGATTGGGAGTGGATTGATAAAGTCAAGGAAGTTGTCAGTATTCCGGTAGTTCTGAATGGCGGTGTATTTACAGCTGAAGATGTAAAGAAAGTATTTGATACTACAAAAGCAGACGGAGTAATGATTGCCCGCGGGGCCATTGCTAATCCATGGATTTTTCAGGAAGCCAAGGAAATTCTGTCTCAGGGATATGTTTCCTTAAAACTTAACCAGGAAGTCAGAATAATGACCGCGCTAAGTCATTTAAAAGAATCAATTGAAATAAAAGGTGAAAGAAGAGCTGTTCTCGAATTCAGAAAGTATTATTCATCATATCTGAAAGGATTGTACGGAGTTTCACAAATCAGGCAGGAGATGATGAAGTTTACAGAGTATCAGCCAATTGAAGAGAGGCTTTTAAGGTACCTTGAAGAATTAAATAATTACAGTGAAAATCCAACTGATTCGGTTGGAGAATCAGTAAATGAGATTGAATAAAATATGATATATCAGGTAAAACTAAAAAAACAAAAAATATTAAATTTCGGCGATCCTGTTTTAAGGCAGGTAAGCAAACCGGTTACAGTCTTTCATAATAAACTGCATAGCTTAATTGATTCGATGGCGGCTACACTTCACAGCAGAGATGATGGGGCAGCCCTTGCCGCTCCTCAGATAGGAGTGTTAAAGAGGATTGTTGTTATTGATTATATGGATGAATATCTGGAATTAATCAATCCGGAGATTATTTATTCCGATGGTGAGAAGACAGACTTTGAAGGTTGCCTTTCTTTGACAGGATATTTCGGCAAAGTAAAGAGGGCTGATAAGATTAAGGTAAAATACCTGGACCGTAATGGTAAGGAGCATGTTATTGAAAGAAAAGGGCTTTTTTCAAGGTGTATTCAGCATGAACTTGATCATTTAGACGGCGTATTATTTATAGACAGAGTGAAAGAAGAATATCTTATAGGTAATGAAGATAAGAAGATCAGTCTAAGATCTGTAATGGATATTGCAAACGGGGAAAGCCCGGATAAAAGGAGTTCTGAGTAATAATATAAGTGCTAATGAAAATACCATTATTGAATGCAAACAGTAAAATCTAAATCATATATTGCTGCCAGAATAGTTTCAACGCTTTTCGTGCCGCCCAGTCTAACCATTATTATTTTTACATTCTTTGCTTTTTATTATGAACAGTCAGTAACAGAATTACTGACTGTTCTTTGTGTTGCATATTCATTCGGATTCATCTTCCCAATTATTATGTTCATTTATCTAAGGAAGAAGGGGAAAATAATCGATCAGGATGCTTCATTAAAAGAGGAAAGGACAGTCCCATTTTTTATAGCAGTAATGATGTATGCTGCAGGATTTTTAATCTTAGTTTATAGCGGGGCAAATGCAATTACGAGTTCTTTCTGGTTCTGCTATATATCCAATACCTTAATTGTAATATTAATAAATAAGTATTGGAAAATAAGCGCCCACGCATTGGGTATTTCAGGTCCCCTGGCAGCGATTACATATGCTTTAGGAGTTAAAGGATTTGTGTTTATCTTTTTGCTTTTTATAGTTGGGTGGTCAAGAATCAGATTAAAAAGGCATACACTCTTACAGGTTATTGCCGGAGGTGTGTTAGGTTTTGTGCTTACGTACTTTCAGATGAGTATAATTGCAGGTAAGTTCATAAAATAATATTACGGATTAAACTTATACAGGATATTGTTATATTAAATAAACAGTAAGTTTAATGACTATAAAGAAAAATGTCACTAAAAAAAGAATTAATTAAGACCTTTGAAAATATTGCCTCCTTACTTGAATTTAAGGGAGAGAACCTATTTAAGATCAATGCTTATAGAAATGGAGCCGGCATACTTAGATCTTTAGATGATGATATTGAACCTCTTATTAAAAATGGAGAGATCAAGAACATAAAAGGTTTAGGAAAAGGTTTACTTAACGTAATAACAGAATATTATGAGAAAGGATATTCAACTGAGTATAATAACCTGATCGAAGAGACGCCTGACGGAATTTTGGATTTTCTTAAAATAAACGGTTTGGGTGCAAAGAAAATTAAGCTCTTGTATACAGAGCTTGGCATATCTTCACTTGGAGAGCTTGAGGCAGCATGCAGGGAAGACAGAATATCTGCAGTAAAAGGCTTTGGTAAAAAAACTCAGGAGAGCATTTTAAAAGAAATTGAAAGGATAAATTCAGGCCGGAACTTCATTCTGCAGAGCACTGCCAATAAAAGAATTGAAGATATTTTAGCAAAGTTAAATCACATAAGCCACTCTAAAAAAATTGAAGTAACCGGTCAGGTAAGACGCGCTACTGAAGTAGTCTCGTCTCTGGAGCTACTTATTCTTACTGACAGTATTGAAGAGTTCAAAAAAGAGGCAGTTCAATACCTGGAAATCAAAGGCAGTTATTCCTTTATTGAATGGATGCCTGACTTAAGCGAAGAGAAATTTAATAAAAGTGCAGTTCTTGAAATTGAATCTTATTCAGAGACATCCACTGTGCTTTATATAACTGAAACAAATGAGGAATATAATTCCTTACTTTATTTCACCACAGGTTCGAAAGAGTTTGTCAGCACATTAAAGCGTAACGGGCTTCAAATAACAGGAGAGAGTGAGTTGAAGTTTATTAATTCAGATTTCCCTTTTGTAATACCTGAAATGCGGGAATCTGAGTATTTTGAAGCTTCTTCCGGGCTGAGGGAGAATTCCAGGCTAGACTTTAAGGATTTTAAAGGGCTGCTTCATTTCCATTCAACATATTCTGACGGGCAAAGTACACTCGAAGAAATGATCAATGAGGCCAGGAAGCTTGGATTTGCTTATTGTACGGTCTGTGACCACAGTAAGGCTGCTTTTTATGCAAATGGATTGAGCGAAGATAGTG
>JBLNEL010000112.1:0-37526 GCA_050262615.1 Bacillota bacterium | reverse complement strand
GTACCATTATCTGCTTTATAGAAAGTCCTGGAAATTCTTATCCGGCATGCCCGCTTTCTGCAAGTGAACTTGCCTTCAGGAACTTCTCGAACTGTCTGTTTATATGAACAACCTCGTTATGAGTAAGCTTTGTATAGATAAATACCAGGCGGTTATTTTTTAAGTCTTCCAAAGTAATTTCATCTTCGTTTTTACTGATAAAAGGAATATTCCAGCCTTTAAGGTCACTTATAAGGTTCAGAGTTTCCTCCTTAGTGCCGCCATCTTCGGTATATATATTTATCAGTCTACCGTTATTATGAGTTATCCAGTGCGTGAACTTTTCAGTTTGTCCATAAAGAGCGTCAAAAAGAAAGACCTCTTTAATATTTTCTGTCATCTCACCGCGATTAAGAATAAATGAAATAACATGATAAGCACCGCTATGACCTGCAAGTATGATGTTTCCTGTTTCTTTGGAAGTGATTTTATTATTTTCCACAAGGAATGAAGTCACATCATTCATAAACCTCTTAAAGCCGCCTTCATCCTCAAGCTTGCCGCCAAAGGAATCAGGAGCATTTCTAGGTCCTTCAGGGAAGATCAAAATTGCATTCTTCCCGCCTGAAGAAAACTGATCGGCCAGCTTATAGAAACTTAAGGCAGTATCAATGTTATTATACCAGCCGTGAAAATAGACAACAAAGTCAGTTTTATTTCCTGGTTTAAACCCTTTAGGAATAAAGACTGCAACACTGCTGTCGCTATAATGCTTATCAGCAGGGAAGAACTTCTGATTGTATGTGTGTCCTTCACTTCTTAAAGGATGAGGAAAGGGAGCTGAAGAAAGATTGATCTTTATCAGCTCGCCATAGTTAGAATAGTCGTTATCCATTTTTTGACAATAGCTGTTTAAAGAAAATATTATCAGAATAAAACAAATAAATTTCATTGTGTTCACCGTTATATATATTGGACAGCAGATTGTCGGCTTATTTAATATCTGCTGTAGTTGATTCTTTTGCCTCTACTTTGTCTGCTGCCTTATCAAGGTTTTTATTCCACAGGTATTCACGTGTTTCAGCAACAACAACACCGCTTAAAAGCAGCAATGAAACAAGGTTAGGAATTGCCATTAAGGCATTTGCAATATCAGCAAAAGACCATACTACCGGAAGTGATAAGACAGAGCCAAGAAGCACGGCAAATACCCAGAGCCATCTGTAAGGTTTAATGACCTTAGTTCCGAAGAGGTATTCTGCTGCTTTTTCGCCATAATATGACCAGCCTAAAATTGTTGAGAAAACAAATGTAAGAAGTCCTACGGTAAGGACAATTGGTCCAATGACAGGAATTTCTGCAAATGCTGCACTTGTAAGAGCAGCGCCTTTAAGGCCTTTTGTCCAGTCGCCTGAATTTACGACTACAAGTCCAGTCATAGCGCATACAACAACAGTATCCCAGAAAGTTCCGGTAGAGGAGACAAGAGCCTGTCGTGTAGGGTTTTTTGTCTGTGCAGCAGCTGCCACAATAGGAGCGCTTCCAAGTCCCGATTCATTTGAAAACAGTCCGCGTGCAACACCGTACCTGATAGCCTCTTTGAAACCAGCGCCTAAAAATCCGCCAATAACAGCATGCCCTGTAAAAGCACTGTTAAGAATAAGCATGAATGTTGCCGGGACAGTCGAATAGTTCATTACAAGCAGAATTATGCAGCCTAAAACATAAAAGATTGCCATAAACGGGACAAGCAGTTCGCATACGTTAGCAATAGATTTAATTCCGCCGATTATAACAACTGCAGTAAGTATTGTCATGAGCGAGCCTGAGATCCAGGGAGAGATATGAAAGTTTTCGCTGACCATTGATGAAATTGAATTTGCCTGAACCATATTGCCTATGCCGAATGCAGTAACTGCAGTAAGTGCGGCAAATACGACTCCAAGCCACTTCATTTTAAGTCCGCGTTCCAGGACGTACATTGGTCCGCCTGCCATCATTCCATTGGCAGTTGTTACTCTGTATTTAACTGAAAGCAGAGCCTCGGAATATTTTGTTGCAATACCGAAAACACCTGTGAGCCACATCCAGAGCACTGCTCCCGGTCCGCCTGCGGCGACTGCTGTAGCAACGCCAACGATATTGCCGGTGCCAATAGTTGCAGCCAGAGCTGTTGTAAGAGCGCCGAACTGGCTTACATCCCCTTCGCCTTCCCTGGAGCGTTCAAGAGAGAGTTTAATTGCTTTGCCTGTGAACCTTTGAATAAATCTCAGTTTGAAGGTCAGAAAAATGTGAGTGCCGAACAAAAGAATGATCATTGGCCAGCCCCAGACAAAATCGCTTATCTGGGATAAAAGTCCTTCTAAAAATTCCATACTCCTCCCGGGGGATTTAATTTACTTATCAGTTATTTTACAAAGAAAAAATCTCTGAAATTTAATAGAGAAGTTAATAAAGAAAATCTAAAAGAGAAATAATAAAAACTCCGGGATGGTTTTTGCCTTTTTTAGGTTAACTTTTTACTTTCTTATTATGCAAAGGGTTTATTTCCGGTTTTACGAAGAATTAAATGACTTTCTGCCGGAGGCAAAAAGAAAGGTCAGGTTCACACATGAATTTACAGGAAGAAATTCCGTAAAGGATATGATTGAATCCTTAGGGGTGCCGCATGCCGAGATAGATCTTATACTTGTAAACACCCATTCGGTGGATTTTTCATATATAGTTCAGGATAACGATGATATAAGCGTTTACCCGGTATTTGAATCCTTTGATATTTCAGGACTGACTCACCTAAGAAGCAAGCCTTTGCGGGAGCCCAAGTTTATTGCTGATGTTCATTTAGGTCAGCTTGCACGTTATTTAAGAATGCTCGGCATAGATACGCTTTATAAGACCAACTTTTCAAAAGATGATCTGATAAAAATATTACTTATAGAGCGCATGGCAATTCTGACGCGTGACAGGAATATATTAAAAAGAAATGAAGTTACCCATGGCTATTGGGTGCGAAGTGAAGACCCTTATGAGCAGGTAAAGGAAGTAATACAGAGGTTTCATTTAGAGGGTGAAATAAAAGAATTTTCACGTTGTCTTGAATGCAACGGCTTACTTGAAATAGTAGAAAAAGAAAGGGTTATAGATAGGATTCCAGAAAAGGTAAAAGAACTGCAGGATGAATTTTATCAGTGTAATGGCTGTCATCGCATTTACTGGAAAGGCAGCCATTACACCAAAATGAAAGATCTTATTGCATCATTTAAATAATCCCACCTGTGCCGGGTGCAGGTGGCAGCTTCCTTTCAGGTTAAGGAAGTTAACCGGATAAACTTTTTTATGCGGGCAGCCAGCAGTTGCCAGTTCGCCTGAATCCTCACAGAGTTCAACGTCCTGAACGTTTTCAGGTTTCGGGAACTCGTTGCCGTAGAAGCCTTTTATTTTGCCTGAGACGACAGCCATCATTTTACCCCAGATAGGAGCGCATGCCGTGCCGCCATAGCGGAAGGCTCCGCTGAGTTTTCTATTGGGGTTATCATATCCTATCCATACGGCAGTCGAGAGCATTGTATTATAGCCAACGAACCATACATCGGCTGAATTTTGTGTTGTTCCGGTTTTTCCTGCAGCCACACCGGTGTAGTATTTTTTAACTGAAGCTGCCGTACCGCCTTCGACCACATTTTTAAATGCTGTGGTCAGAAGGTAGCATGTTGCAGAGTCCAGGACAGCAGCTGTTTCCTCGTGAGCCGAATAGAGCACGCGGTTATTCTTATCTTCAATTTTTACAATGGAATATGGTTTAGCATATTTACCCTCTGATGCAAAAACTGCAAAGGAAGATGCCATTTCAAGAGGAGAAACCTCTGCTGTTCCTAAAGCGATTGAAGGGTATGGGGGAACAGGGGAAGTAATTCCGAGGCGCTGAGCAAATGTTACGACCGAATCAGGTTTTGTCAGATCCACAATTGCCCTTGCGGCGCAAACGTTTACAGAATGCTGAACTGCGTTTATCATCGGCATAGGGGCATAAGTAAACTTATCGTCTGAGTTCGAAGGGCTCCACTGACGGGTTGTGCCGGAGTCGATAACAACAGGTGCATCGAGCAGGGGAGTTGCAAGCGTATAGCCCTGTTCAAGCAAGCTACCATATAAAAATGCTTTAAAAGAAGATCCCGGCTGGCGGTGAATTTCATCGGCGTGGTTTAATCCGCGGGATTCACTATCCGGGTTACCTCCGACCATAGCTCGGATCCTTCCGCTGCCAGGTTCAACTGCCACAAGTCCAACCTGCGCTTCTTTAATTGATCCGGGGAACTGCTGGTACTGGTTAATTACAGCCTCTTCAGCGGCCTTTTGGATTTCGTAGTTTAACGTCGTGGTTATTTTTACCTGGTCGCGGTTTAATGATATTCCTTTTGAGTTCAGGATTGCGACTGCTTCCTTGCGGACGTGTTCTAAAAAATGCCTTCCAACACCGGGGTTTATCTTAAAGCCAAGGGGGGTTGATTTAAGGCGGTTGAATTCGCTCTCGGAAAGTTTTCCGACTTCGACGAGGTTATAAAGCACTTCATTTCTGCGGCTTAATATTCTATCGGGATTTTTTTCCGGGTCGTAGCCGTTCGGGTTTTTAAGGAATCCGACAATCGCAGCACTTTCAGTAATAGAGAGTTTATTTGGAGTTTTGCCGAAATAATGCTGTGCGGCAGCCCATATGCCCCAGGCTCCATGACCGAAGTTTACGGTATTAAGATACATCAGGAGTATCTGGTCTTTTGTGTATTTTTTCTCCAGGTCACGTGCTATATTAATTTCAGTAAACTTTCGTGAAAGAGTTTGTTCGGTTGATAAATAGAGGTTTCTTGCAAGCTGCATTGTAAGAGTACTTCCGCCCTGTGTAGAGCCAGTAAGGGTTTTTAATATACCTCGTGCAAGTCCTTTATAGGAGACTCCGTCGTGATTATAAAAATCGCGGTCTTCTGTTGCAATTAATGCATTAATGACATGTTTGGAAACGTTTCCTGTACTTTTAACATCCACACGGTGCTTGTCGCCGAAGTAACCTATGAGTTTCCCATCTGAGCTCAGAACGTAGGAAGCAAATTCTATTTTTGCAGGTGGAAGATTTTGAGCAGAAAGAGGATTACTTTGCCAGAAGAACAATGTTGCTAAAACTAAATGAATTGTAAGCTTTATCTTCATCAATAACGCCATTTATTTTATTAAACAAAACAAAAAATCTAAAAACTGTAACTTTATACCTTTAAACTTCAATATGGTTTCTATTATACCGGGACAAAATTAAAGTTTCATTTGGAAAGATGCTAATTAATATTTTATACCTGAGGTCCTCAATATTATACCATATATCCATGTTAGGCCTGATTACCATATTTTAACTTAAATTCACTTTTACACCTGATTTTCGCTTTATTTTCACTCCCGGGAAACTGCCGTTTAGTAAACATATTCTGCCGTTTGGTCTATTTATGGCTTTAATAGCCATTTCTTATAGGTATGTTTGTCTAAAATCGAAGATCAAAAATGAATCGCAGGATAAAAAAATGACAATAAAGCAATATTTATCAGGAATAATATTATTCATATTTCTTTCACAAGTAACAATATCAGTGTACGCTCAGGAGCCCAGGGGCACAATAAAGGGTAAAGTGATAAGTCTGGATACAAAAGAGTCACTTTTGGGCATAACTGTAATTATTTCAAACACAAAACTTGGGGCAGTAACAAGTGATGACGGCTTATATACTATTAATAATGTTCCTGCCGGCAATTACAATCTGGAATTCCGTTCGGTTGGTTACAGTACATACATAAAGACAGACGTTCAGGTAAGGCCCGGCAGAATAACCATAGCAGGTGCAGAGTTAAAGGAAGCGATTATTGAGGCAGGCGGAGTAACCATCTCAGCCGGATACTTCCAAAGTCCAGATGTAAACAGCCTTGGGGCAGCAGGTTTTAACAATGAAGAGATTAAAAGGTCGCCCGGGTCAATGGGTGATGTGAGCCGTATACTTATGGCACTTCCGAGTACAGCAAAGGTTTCAGATGACAACAATGATCTTGTGGTCAGAGGCGGCAGTCCGAGTGAAAACGGTTTTTATGTTGACGGCATTCCAATTCCCAATATCAATCATTTTCCCAGCATAGGTTCAACCGGAGGGCCGATCGGGATACTAAATGTAGATTTTATTGAGAATTTTAATTTCCTTACAAGCGGCTTTTCAGCTTCATACGGCGATAAGCTTTCCTCTGTAGTAGATATTAATTTCAGGGAAGGCAATAAAGATGAGTTTAACTTTCAGGCTGATCTGAACTGGGCCGGTTTCGGGGGATCAGCCGAAGGGCCAATGCCGGGAAAAGCAGGTTCATGGCTTTTATCTTTTAAGAGGAGCTATCTGGATTTTTTCAGCAAAGCTGCAGGATGGGGGATGGTAATAAGGTATGGGGACGCGCAGGCAAAGGTGACTTATGACCTCTCAGAAAAGCATAAGCTTTCGCTACTGAATATTTTTGCTGATGATCATGAGGAGTTTGGTAGAAAAGATGCCATTGAACAGGGGAGCAGCTATTACGGAGTTATTAATAATTATCAGAACACGGCGGGTCTTAGCTGGAAGGCGTTGTGGAACTCAGCAGTTTACTCAGTTACAAACATTTCACTTTCACTTCAGAGCTTTAAGAATGACTTTAACAAGGTAAGCACTGCTGAAAAATTTTATGTTTCAGATAACCTTGAGAGGGCATTTAATCTTAAGAACGCAAATTACCTGCAGATAAATAAGAGAAATAAGCTTGAGTTTGGAATAGATATAAGTTCAGTAGAAGGGAGCTATGACTATACCAGATATGGCGATACAAACAGGTTAGGAGCAGCAGATCCGGCACACATTGTAGAAAGAAAGCTTAATATACAAAGGCTGGGAAGTTTTATTTCATATATTGTAAATCCGTTTGAAAGATTTACGGTCTCAGTGGGCCTGAGAGGTGACTATTACTCAATAAATGACAAGATGCTATTTTCACCAAGGATAGCCTTATCGTATGAGATTACAGACAGGCTAAAGTTAAGTGCAAATACGGGGCTATTTTATCAGAAGCTTCCGGTTGTGGTCTTATCAGAGAAAGAGGAGTTTAAGAAACTTAAAAATATTTCAGCTTTTCATCTAGGTGCAGGATTGGAATACCTGTTAGCATCAGATACAAAACTTACCTTTGAGGTATATAATAAAGAATATACTAGTCTGCCCTTAACAAAAGAAGATCCATCCTTAAGTGTAATTGACGGAGGGCTTACAGGCAACTCCTTCGGCAATTATAATAAGCTTGAAAGCAAAGGCAAGGGCTATACAAGAGGAATTGAAGTTTTAGTTCAGAAGAAGCTTTCAGAGGATATTTATGGAATCGTAAGCGGTTCATATTTCAAAAGCAGGTATTCAGATTATAACGGGGAGTGGAGGGACAGGGTTTATGACAACAAAGTCATTTTCAGCTTTATCGGCGGATATAAGCCGTCGAAAGACTGGGAGTTCAGCTTAAGGTGGACATATGCCGGCGGGTGCCCATATACGCCATTTGACCAGGCGAAGTCCAGGGAGTTCAGGGCAGGTATAATTGATACCAGAAGGCTTAATGCTGAAAGGTACCCGGATTATCATTCATTAAATATCAGAATTGATAAAAAGTATTTCTTCAGCTCACAGAATCTGGATATATACCTATCTGTATGGAATACATATAACAGGAAAAATATTTCGGAATATTACTGGAATAGTGACAAAAATTCCTCAGAAGCAATATACCAATGGGGAATAATGCCGATATTCGGCATAGAATATGAGCTTTAAGACAAGCTTCATCAGTAGAAACATAAAGAGTTTTTATTAATTTACTTTTTACAAATTTACTTTTTACTTTTCATGTACGGATTAAAATTAACTATAAAAGCCGGCAGATGATGAAAAAAGCAGCAAAGAAATATCAAAAACTAATAATATTAGCGAGCCTTTCGCTTATTGCCACGTTTATTTATCATAACTGGCTGCCTAACCATAAAATAGAGTTCAGCCATTCATATTTACTGCATTTTCTAACAGACAGTTTTTTTACAGGGGTGCTTTTTTTTATTACATGGGAAGGGAATTCAAGAGTTGCCTTATGGCTTGACAGGCGTTTTAAGTGGGAGGAAAATCCTGTTAAAAGGCTTTTGCTTCAGATAAGTCTTAATACCTCGCACTCATTTCTGCTTATTACAGCAAGTATTGTTCTTTATAGTTTTATTATTTCAAGGTTTATTCCGGAGCATGAGCGCCTTCAGCAGACAAGCGGAGCTTATCCTGTTCTGAGGAGTGCTTCATATCTGCTTCTGGCCTTATTTCTTTTATACCAGGTAACTTATCTGGGGATATATTTTTTCAGGCAATGGAGCAATTCACTGCTTGAATCGGAGCGGCTAAAAAGGGAGAATCTTTCTTCGCAGCTTCAGGCGCTTCAGGTTCAGGTTAATCCTCATTTTCTTTTTAACAGTCTAAGTTCTCTGGTATCTTTAATAGAAGAGGATAAAGAACTTGCAATTGAATTTGTTGAAGAGCTTGCAAGTGTATACAGGTATTTACTGCAGCAGAAAAGTGAGCATCTGGTAAGTCTGTGCGATGAGATGAAATTTATAGAGTCTTATATTTATCTTCACAAAGCAAGGTGCGGTGAAAGCTTAAGGACCGAGATCGATATTGATAATAAATTTATGGATTATCTTATACCGCCGCAGACAGTGCAGATACTTGCAGAGAATGCGATCAAGCATAATATTATTTCTATGCAAAAGCCACTTACAATAAAGGTTTATGTTGATAAAGAGGGCTTACTGACAGTTGAGAACAACCTTCAGAAAAAAGTCTCAACGCTGAAGCATACAGGTACAGGTTTAAAAAACATAACAGACCGTTACAGGCTTTTAGGTAAAGACGCAATCAGGGTCAGAGAGTCGGAAAGCATATTTCAGGTCAAAGTGCCGTTAATTAATTACAGGGAAGCAGATGAAAGTTTTGATAGTTGAAGATGAGGTATTAACCTCCCGGCGCTTAAGTCAGATGATCCTTTCTTATGACAGTACTATCGAAATACTGGGTGTTCTGGATAGTATAGAGTCTGTAGTTAACTGGTTTCAGAAGAATAATGAGCCCGATCTGATATTCATGGATATTCAGCTTTCCGACGGACTTTGTTTTGAAATTTTCAACAAAACAAGTATTGAAGCTCCGATCATTTTTACAACCGCATTTGATGAATATGCAATTCAGGCTTTCAGAGTAAACAGTATTGATTACCTTTTGAAGCCGGTAAAGAAAGAAGAACTGATAAAAAGTCTCGAGAAATATGACAGGTTTAAAAGCCGGTTCTCAGGTGTCTTTAAGACTTCTGAAATATATGAAGTATTAAAAAGCATGAGTGTAAGTCAGCAGATCTATAAATCAAGGTTTCTGGTCAAATCAGGGCAGGCTTTTATAAAGATAAATTCTGAGAGTGTGGCATATTTTTATTCAGAGAACAAGCTCACCTATTTAGTGCTTTTTAATGGGAAGAAGTATTTATCGGATCATACGCTGGAAGTGCTTGAAGGTCAATTAGACCCAGCCATGTTTTTCCGAGTAAGCAGGCAGCACATAGTGAATGTAAACTCAATTGAAGGCATTCATATTTATTTCGGCGGCAGTTTAAAGCTTCAACTTACACCCAAAGCAGATGCCGATGTAATTGTAAGCCGGCGCAGAGTGATAAGTTTTAAGGAATGGATGAATAAATAGATCTAATGGTGTTTTTCTGCCACAGAAATAAACCTGTCAATTATCTTCTCGTAGCGTTCATAATCCCACGGTTTTACAAAGAAGTCAGTAGCGCCAAGCTTAAGAGCGTTATATTTATCGATTTCCTGTTCTGAGGAAGTAAACATTACGACTTTTATTTTCTTTAATTTTTTATCCTTTTTGATCTCTTTTAATATATCGAAGCCGCTTTTTTTAGGAAGGTTGAGATCCAGAATGATCAGGTCTGGTTGTTCTGCAGTCTGAAACGGTCCCGACTGAAAAAGAAACTGTAAAGCTTTTTCCCCGTCGTTTAGCACTGTAAGATGGAAATTGCCTTCTTTTTTCCTGATGATCTCGCCTATTATAAGTGTGGTGACCTTACTGTCATCAACAAGTAATATATTCATTCAATATCCGGTATTAGGTTAAAATAAAATCTTCGCAAACATCTTGTTTAGAATTTAAAATAAGGTTGAAGCATAACAATAGCAAGAAAAAAATACAATTGGTAAGAACCTCCTTTTGCCGGAAAAAGTTTTATTTGAGTTTGCCTGTAAAATTGCTATCTTAAAGAAATTTCGTCAGCAACAACCAATTTTCTACTAATGCAAATACAGCACAGAAGGTTTTACATAACACGGATAACAGCAGATCTGCTGATAATTGTAGTTTCGTTTATCATTGCCTGCTTTTTTAGTATGTATTCACAGGATCCAGGATTAAGGGCAATAGATTACTTTTTTCTATTAATGCTTATACTGGTATGGCTCTTTTCCTCAAAGGTTACATTTCTTTATGATGAATTCCGTTCAAGGAACTACAGCTTTGAGCTAATTACAGTAATAAAAAACGTATTAATACAGTCCTTGTCAGCAATAGTTTTTATTTTTCTTGTAAAGGAAGTCCCATTTCACCGGGGTTTTGTGGTAAGGTACTCTGCCATGCTGCTACTGTTTTTAAGCATGGAAAAGTATCTGTTCAGGAGAGTGCTGGATAATTTCAGAAAAAAGGGGAAAAACCTGAGGAATATCATAATTATTGGTGCCGGGACAGTCGGACAGAAGTTTTATGAGCTGATAAAAATAAATCCGCAGTTCGGTTACCGGATGCTTGGATTCCTGGATGACGACAAAAAATATAATCTCAATGGGCTTTACCTTGGGAAGCTTGAGCTATTAGAAGATGTACTTGAGGAGATAGATGTAGACGATGTAATAATTGCTCTTCCAAATCATGCCGGTGAAAAAATTCAGGAAGTGATAGATATATGTGATAACTACACGACGCGGGTAAGGATAATTCCGGATTATTTCCGGTTTCTTTCAAACAGGTATAATGTATCTATGTTCGACCGTTTCCCGGTAATATCAGTCAGAGAGGAACGCTTAAATGAGCTTCACTGGTCTTTAATAAAGCGTGGATTTGATTTAACAGTTACGATGCTATTGTTTCTATTCGTATTTTCATGGCTCTGGCCAGTAATAATGATAGCAATTATGATAGATTCAAGGGGGCATATATTCTTCAAGCAGGAAAGGTGCGGAAAAGATAACAGGACGTTTGTTACCTACAAGTTTCGTTCACTTCAGGAAGACAGCAGGGAATTTGATCCGAAGGGACAATTTCTGCAGGTATCAAAAGCTGATCCGAGAGTAACGCGTGTAGGCAGGATATTAAGAAAAACAAACCTGGATGAACTTCCTCAGTTCTTAAATGTGCTTATTGGTGATATGTCAATTGTAGGTCCAAGACCTCATCCTGTACCGCTTAACTTTGAGTCGAGGGAATACATCAGGCAATATATGCACCGCTATCTTGTTAAGCCGGGACTAACCGGCTGGGCACAGGTAAACGGTCTGAGGGGAGAGACAAAGGATCCTTGTATGATGCAGAAAAGAGTAGAGCACGATCTGTGGTACATTGATAACTGGTCATTCTGGCTTGATCTGCAGATTGTTTTCCTGACAGTAGTTAAGATGTTCAAGGGTGATCCGAACGCATATTGAGTAACAATAATCTTAAGTGAGAATTATATTCTATTAAATATTTAATTGCATAAAAATCTGAAGAAGCGTAAACTTTGCCCTTTTTCAGAATACTGTTTTAGCTTACCTTTGACACTGTCTTTTTATCAAATAATCCAATATCTCACAATGAATGTTATTATGAAGATCATTTGTTTTCTACTGATAGTTATTTCATTTACTGCAGTAAAAGCTCAGGTAGTTTATGAGCCTTTATATAAAGATGTATACATTTATCTAAGCCGTTTAAGCCAGAAAGGTCTTATCGAGTTTGACGACCAGATAAAGCCGGTTTCAAAGAAGTATATTGCAGAAAGGCTTCTTGAGATCTCATCTATGGAAGACAAGCTGACGATACTTGAAAAAGAAGAACTGGCCTTCTATAAAAAAGATTACTTTAGTGAAATAAATTTTCTAAGTAATCCCGGTGACACACTCCTAAATGGAAAGAGGGGAAAAGTAAATATTTTTGGAAAAGACGCTGCAGGAAGGTACAGGCTGCTTTCGTATCATGACAGATTATTTAAGGTTAATGTCAGCCCGATTTTAGGCTATGAAAAAGGGACGAATGCATCACAAAGCAGGACACACTCCTGGAGCGGAGTATATTTTTATGGTTATCTGGCAGACAAGATAGGCTTTAGTTTTGATTACAGGGACAACAGTGAAAAAGGGGAAAACCTGGACAGGAAAAAATATTTTACGCCAGAAACAGGGATTAATGTTGCCTATTCAAAAGGCAATGAAATACAATATAGCGAAGTAAGGACCACACTGGCGACAGACTGGTCGTGGGGCAGTGTTATGCTTGGAAAAGACTTCCTGGAGTGGGGATATGGTGAAAGCGGGAAGCTTGTGCTTTCAGAAAAGGCTCCGTCCTTTCCATTTATCAGGCTGGATATTACACCCACCAACTGGTTTCATTTCAATTACATACATGCCTGGTTAAATTCCGATGTGATCGATTCAAGCGAGATCTACAGATCATACAGGGACAACAGAAGTTATGAAAGCTATGACAGGGTAATATTCAGGAATAAATTTCTTGCCTCGCACAGTATGATCTTTAATCCGCTTAAGGGGCTAAATATAACTCTGGGTGAGTCGGTAGTATACAGTGACAAGCTTGAATTAGCCTATCTTATGCCGCTTATGTTCTTCAGGCTGGCAGATCATTATTTAAGTCAGGGCAACAACAATGCCGGAGCAAACTCACAGTTTTTCTTAAGTGTCAGTTCAAGAAACCATATTAAGAACACGCATCTATATGGGACACTATATATAGATGAGATTACAGCAGGTGAATTATTTAACTCACAGAAGCAGCGCACGCAGATAGGATTTACGCTTGGCGGCTCAGTTGCAGATCTTCCGGTAAACAACCTCACAATGACGCTGGAATTTACAAAGATCTATCCGTTTGTTTACAAGCATTACATACCGACACAGACCTATGCCAATTCGGGCTATCAACTAGGCCATTGGATGGGGGATAATGCAGATATGTTTTATGGCTCGTTAAATTACCGTTTTATAAGGGGACTTCAGGCTTCAGTCTGGGGCGAGCACATAAGACGCGGCGAGTATGACCCGAAGGAAGGCGTTGAGCTGCAGTACGGACCAGTTCAGCCCCCGTTTCTTTTTGGTCTAAGGAGAAGTTATACCACAGGCGGAGTGGATATTAAGTATGAAATAGTTCATGAACTGTTTGCCCGTGCAAGGTATATCCACAATGATCTTTCAGCCGAGTTACAAAACAACTCTGGAGTCTTTACAGAAAAAAGTAGTAATGAGCTCTATTTATCGCTGTTCTATGGTCTTTAAAGAAAGCATTGTGCTATCTATGGAATTTTAGGAAAATATAATCGCCATTGTCAAAAAATACTTTACAGTACTTAAAGTTGAGCTCTTCACAAATGGAATCTATGTCTCCTTTAGCAAACTTGTTTCTTTCAAACAAGAAATATGTATACCGGGGATTATAAGAAGTATTGTTTTCAATATCTCCTTTTGTTATAAAATCTTTATAGCTGACATTGAACCCTGGAGGAGATGTAAGTTTATAAAACGCAAGGCTGTTTGTTATTATACGGCCCTTCTCAGATGGGTCCTTAATATATTTATATATATTATGATAAAGGTTATGAATGTCAGTTAGCCGGATACCTTCTTCCTGTTTTCGTAATATACTTTCTTTGCTGAGGCTACTATAGTTTAGCACTATTGACAGAGCAATAGAAAAAAGAAAGATATATATAAATCTTAATCTCAGGTTTCGTAAAAAAAACAGTCCAAGAAGAATAAGGCATAGAACCTTTATCGCAGTAAGATAATACTCAATATATTTATAATACCCGATTTCACTTGTATAAAGAATCCGATAACTTGAGAAATAATACCTGTTAAAAAGATAAGCCAGATTAATTCCCATATTAAAAACATAACTAGTGCTGCATATAACAATTGTTAAAACTAAAATCATAATAAAAGCCATCTGCATGACAATGCTTCTGTCACCTTGCTTTAGTCTTTTGTGCTGCTGAATTAGCACTCCATTCCGGCTATTAACTAATTTTTTATAAATAAACTGCAGCCCATATGCTGATGAATATGAAACAAAAGGAATAGCAAAACTAATATTTCTAAAATCAGCTCCGAAAAACAATGCCCAAAGGATAATAGCCGGAGTTATTATAAAGAGAACTATAAGTCTTGCTTCTTTTGTAAATAAAGAAGCAGCTACAGTAATTAACAGAAAGAAAAAAAGTACTGGTCCCGCACTATAATAGAGCATTTGTACAGATACGGCAATTCTGCTGAAGTAATCAGGTGCAAGATAGACCGACTGATCAAGTCCGGCATACATATCAGCAGGTTTAACTAAATACCATAACATGCTTCCGCAGTATATAAAAAATAGACAACTGCCTGTCCGCAGGATTTCATTTCGCGAAATATTACTGCGATTCTTATAAGTGATATATAAAATCCAAAGCAAGGATATGCAGAGTATATATGCTCCGGCAAGTTTAGCCTCAGCAGCAGAAGATGCAAAAGCAGCAACCAGACTCATTGTTTTTATATCAAAATGTTCTTCTTTCTTACTAATGATAGCATAATAGGCCAGAAAGCTAAAGAATGAAGCCAGAATGTCAGCGTTGACGTCCAATATGAAAATTATTGTATAGAAAACTACAAGCACTATTCCGTAAATCCAGAGACCGGAAAGATGTACAAGTGACCTGCGTATAAGTGCCAGGTCAAAGAAAATCAAAAGATTGCCAACAAAGAAAAGTGATGTTACAATTCTAAGGAAAAGATCAGATGCCGGAACTCCTGTAAAAATGTGGATCAGTGAAAGGTTTGCAGGCAGCATCTGCGGGTAATGGCCTGTATTGTATGGGAAATTATTAGTTGCCCAAGTGGCTGCACGTTTATTCCAGTTCATAAGGGCATCAGTAAAATAACATGGATCTCCGGCGCTAGCATAGATCAAAGAAATAAAAAATAGAATAAGTACAGCAGAGGAAATGAATGCTATCCTGTTTAGATCAGTCAGATCAGACAAAGAGCTTTTTAAGTATTGATAGTAACTATTGGTATTTCTTTTTAGTTGGGACAAAATTCTGTGATGAAGACCCAGATAGCAGAGAATAGATAGTTCGGCAATAAATATTACAAATATCACAGGAGCAGTATAGAGTCTTATGAATACAAGAGTGCATACTAATATATAGTTAGAATACAGACTTAATCCCATCGAAAACAGAAGAAGCTGCAAAATTCCATTGGTCCTGATCTTAAAGACCTTTAGCAGAATCAAACCAGGCAGAACAATTATTTGAAATATTGATAATATCCCAGCTAAAAACATAAATTCATCCAGATAAAAAAATACTTAAAGCAGTTAAATCGTTCTAAGCATCAAAAACAGTACCGTAGAAAGAGGAAGTATACCTTTATTTTTTGGTTTGGAATTTGCTATAGTAACAAATAAAGAATAAAAATTTAATTCTGTCAGGAGAATTCATGGGACAGCAGCAATTACTTTTAATAGTGTTAGGGATTATTGTTGTAGGAATTGCGATAGTAATTGGGGTTAATTTATTCCATTCATACTCGCTTGAGGCTAAGAGAAACAATATTATAGACGAAGGTGTGAATCTTGCTTCAATGGCACAGCAATACTTCAGAAGGCCTAGCAATTCAGGTGGAGGAGAAAAGAGTTTTACAGGCTGGACAATACCAAAGATGTTGGAAAAAACAGCAAATGGTGAGTATACAGCAGATGTTAAGTCTGATGAAATTGTGATTACTGCCATTGGCAATGAGGTCGTTACAGCCAACGTGCCAGTTGAGGTTAAAATTACGATAAGAGCTGATACTTACAAGGTTGATGTTGTACATTAATTAAATCTATTTGATCTTTTTAACAATTGTTCTTTTGATATTGATTATTCCGGCAGAGTAAAAAATTACTTAAGGCCGGCTGCAAAGTTACCTAAGTATTACTATTCTACATGTAAAAATTACCTGAAAGCTCTAAGGTATGGTTACATATGAAAAATCTGTGGGAGGGGGTAATTGATTCAATGTGGCTTAAAGTGTTTCGGAGTCGCCAGAAGAGTAAAAACAGGTAATATTTTCCGGGATTTAATTCCGTTAAGCCTGGTAATTAAAATTTTCGAGATGTATATGCATAGTCAAAACCGGGTTTATGAACTTAAAACGAATAATTTATTGACGGTTTCACATCTGGCACAATAATGGATGATCAAAAAACAGAATCGACATTTTCTTTAATCAAACAAACACAAAAAAATAGGAGTTCGCAATGGGTCAACAACAATTATTACTCATCGTTTTAGGCGTTATCATAGTTGGTATAGCCGTAGTAGTTGGTATCAACATGTTCTCAGCAAGCAGTGCCAGTGCTAACAGGGATGCAGTCATCTCTGATTTACAGAACTTAGGATCAATGGCTCAGCAATACTATAGAAAGCCAACAGAACTAGGCGGTGGCGGAAATAAATTTGACGGTTGGACAATTCCTGCTTCACTTGCAAAGACAGGAAACGGCGAGTATGAGTGTACAGCTGCAGGCCAGTCATTTACAATTACAGGTACAGGAACAGAAAAAGGTAACGATGGCAATACAATTTCTGTAGAAGTAACAGTTACTCCAACTTCTTGTAAAGTAACAAGCAGTAACTAAATAAGTTACTCAGCATCTGCTGAAATAAAATACAATTGATGGGCTATTTTGAGTTGAAATACTTTTAATAGCCCTTTTTTGTTTGTTTTTTTAAGAGAAGCAGGTAAGGGTATAAGTTCTAAAAATTAAAACTTTTATGAAATTAGTTTAAAGTATTTTGACATTTACTTACAAATAAATAACTTACGCATTTAAAAATCCTATAATTCTTCGATTATAAGTCATGATTGAATTAAGATTTTCGGCAGAAAAGGCCAACGGACAACTAATCAGCGGATCGTTATCGGCTGAGACAGCCAGTGAGGGTAAAAAGAAGATCCAGAAACTGGCAGAAAAGAACCAGCTTAAAGTCAAAAGCATTGAACGCAAAGCGACGTTTTTATATAAAGTACGAAAAGGAAATGAAAAGCCCGTAGCCGGCGAGCAGAAAGCTTTTACAAAAGGTGAAGTTGTTGCAGCTCTTAATAAGCTAGGATATAATGTTATCTCAGTAAATAAGAAGCTGCTTGATTTCAATATGAAGCCGCCGACAGCTGAAATTGTCTCGTATGTAAAAATAAGTGCCGAACTTCTTGAGCAGAAGCTTCCATATAATGAGGTTATGACTCTTCTGATAAATGATATTCAGAATAAAACACTCAGGGAATCATTAAAGGATATCAATAATGAGTTAAAGAAAGGCGCAGACAGTGAAGCTACTTTCTTAAGATATCAGTCAGTTTTCGGGAAATTTACAGCTTACATGCTTGGATTGGCATCGAAAAGCGGTAATATGACTGAGATCTACAGGGCAACAGCAAAATTCCTGGAGAGAAGACAAGAGTTTAAGAAAAATCTCAGGAGCGCGCTGATCACGCCAATGGTAACAGTTTTTGTACTGCTGCTGGCAGTACTGTTCTATGTCGGATATATTTTTCCTGAAACTGCAAAGCTGTTTGTAAGATTTGGAATGGAACTGCCTCCAATGACTGCATTTACACTTAAGATAAGCGATTTCCTGATGGGAAATAAGTTACTTGTATCACTGGCCATTTTTGTTCCGCCAGTTATATTATGGCGGCTTGCCTCTACAAAGCAGGGGCGACTAATAGCGCACAAAATTATGATGAAGGTACCGATAATGGGTACGCTTATTCATAAGACATATATTGAAGTTTTCTGCCGCGTATTCTACACGATGTACAGCGGTTCGGCTGAAAGTATAGAGCCTGTAAGGATTGCCGCTGAGGCGACGGGCAATGTTTACTTTGAAGACAGGATAAAAAATGTTGCAATACCTCTGATGGTTAAAAAGGGGGTTGGAATAACAGATGCATTTGCTGCAACGGAAGTCTTTACTGAGACAGCTCTCTCGAGGTTCCACTCGGGAGAAGAGACCGGAACTATTAAGAACACAGCACTTCAGCTAGCAAATTATTATGAAAGTGAGACAACGTATAAATTAAAGAATATAATTGAGATGATACAGGTATTTATTGCGATGTTTATTATGATTGTTATGATATTATTGACATTAGTTTCAGCTGAAACAGCTACAATCAGTCCAAAGAATCCGGCCATGGGATTTATGCTGAATTATCTCCGGAGTTTCTTTATATGATCGATTCAAATCTCGAAATGACCGATAAGATCGGTTACCTTCTTCTAAAGAAAGGCATCATTGATGTTGAGATACTGGAGAGGGCTTTAAGGGTAAAGTTAAGTGATGACGGCAAGGTAAAAAGAAACCTTGCACAGATACTGGTTGAAGATTTTAATTATGATCACGACACGATCTTCCGTCAGGTTTCGATACTTTATGCCTTCAGGGAGCTGAATATCAAGGTCGAAGAGATACCCGAGTCGAGAATAGAAGAGATAAAGAAAATAATAAACAGCTGTCCCGATGAAGTAAAAAAGCAGATGCTGGAGCACAAGGTTATTCCGTTCCAGTATGATGAGAAGATAAAGGACAAGCTGATACTTGCTGCAATTGATCCTACCAACAGGAGCATAACCAAGATAGCCTATGCGCTTAATGCCAAGAAGTATGAAGTAAGTTACATAAGAAAAAAAGATTATCAGAAGCTTATACAGATATTAGTCCCGCCCGAGAATGAATTCCTGAAGGCCATGGAGGAGTCGCCCGAAGAGATCTCGATAGAGAGCAAGGAAGACTCTCTTGATGAAGAGGCCTTAGAGGCAGAGATAAACAAAAGTGCGCTAATTAACCTTGTAGAAGGTGCTCTGATCGAAGGGGTAAGGCGGGGAGCAAGTGACATTCATTTTGTTCCGAGGATGGGCAACAGGACAGATGTTATGTTCAGGGTTGATGGTGATTTAAAGCTCTGGTTCATGCAGGAGAACACCTGGCCTGAGGCAGTAATTGCGGTAGTAAAGGACAGGGCAAAGGGTTTGGACCGTTTTGAAAGGGAAAAGGCGCAGGACGGTTTTATTCAGCGCGAAGTAGACGGCCACACAATTCGTTTCAGGGTTTCCGTGCTGCCGATGGTCGGGACCGAGCTAAAGAACAAGTTTGAATCTGTTGTAATAAGAATTCTTGATGACAGAAAGGTCATAAAAGATTTAGGCAAGCTGGGATTGACCGGATATGCCAACAGTGCGTTTGTTAAGTCAATTAACAAACCACAGGGGATGGTAATTCTGACCGGTCCGACCGGAAGCGGTAAGAGTACGACGCTTGTTGCCGCCCTTTACCAGGTAATTGATCCAACAGTAAACGTACTCACAGTCGAAGATCCGGTGGAGTATGTTATTGAAGGAGCAAGGCAGCTTAAGATCGGCCACAAGATGAACTTTGAGCAGGCCATAAGGGCTATCTTGCGTCATGATCCGGATATAGTACTTGTAGGTGAAATGCGTGATAAGGAAACAGCAGAAGTTGCGATAAAGCTTGCAAACACAGGCCACTTAACATTTTCGACACTGCATACGAACGATGCTCCGAGTGCAGTTTCAAGGCTTTATAAAATGGGAATTGAGCCATTTCTGATTGCATATGCAATTAATATAATTGTTGCCCAGAGGCTTATAAGGAAGTTATGCGACTGTAAAAAAAGGCTGCGTAATTTTGATGAAGGTCTTATGGCTTCAGCCGGATTAAATATAGCCGAATGGCGTGACTATGAAATATACGAACCTGCCGGATGTCCTAAATGCGGCAACACCGGTTATAAAGGCAGGCTTGCAATTCATGAGGCGTTATACTTTACAAAAGAGATCAGGCAGATCATAGTGCAAGCCGGAGGTGAAGTAGACGAAGAAAAAATCCGCATTCAGGCAAGGAAAGACGGAACACTCAACCTGAGAGAGGCCGGATTTGAAAAAGTAAAGCTCGGGCTTACTTCGATACAGGAAGTAATGGCTTCGACTACCGATGACTAGGTAAAAATTACTTGTAATTAATGGATAAGCAGAGAAGATAAAAAAAGAGTATTAAATGATAGATGAAGTAAAAAGAATACTTTGCAATTTTGTATCTACAATTCCCGAGACGATTTTCGGTCCCGACAGGATAACATACATGATAGAGCATTTCAATTATCTCAGTGATAATGACAAGAAAACTCTCTGGGCAATGGTGAATAAACTCTTAACCGGAATGATTGAGCGTGAAGCTTCGGATATCGAATTCGGCGGACATGGTACAAACGGATACATCTGGCTTAGAGTTTTCGGCAAAAAAGAGCCAATGCGCGATATGCCGACCTTTTCGGCAGATGAAATGGCTGTACTTATATTAAATCTGTTAAATGAAAATCAGCGCTCATATCTGACAGTGACCAGGAATCTTGACTTTTCGTATACATTCAGATATGAGAGGAAAAATGAAGATGTAAGGTTCAGGGCCGATGCATATTTTGATCTAGATTTTCTGGCATTAAATATGAGGGCTATTTCAACGACGGTGCGTTCAATTGAATCTCTTGGTTTTCATCCGTCTGTTCTTAAGGTTTTGAGTCACGCTTATGTTAAGCAGGGTCTAAGCTTAATCACAGGTATTACAGGTTCGGGTAAGTCCTCAACGCTGGATGCAATAGTTGACTGGCATAATCAATCTGATCCGGCACATGTGGTTATAATTGCTGCACCAATTGAATACGTTCACAGGTCAAAGTGTTGCATAATAAGACACAGGGAAGTCGGGCGCGATGTGCTGTCGTTCAAAGAAGGTGTCATTCAGTCTTTAAGGCAGGATCCGGATATCATAATAATCGGCGAAATGAGGGATCCTGATACGATAATGGCAGCTTTGGAAGTTACAGATACAGGTCATAAAGTATTTTCAACTCTGCACACTTCTTCAGCAGTTGAGTCGATAGACAGAATTATAGCCGAAGTACATCCGAGTGAACAGGAAAGGGTGCGCAACCGTTTGGCAGACGTACTGGTATCAGTAGTATCACAGAAGCTTATTCCAAGTCTGGACGGCAAGCGGGTACTTGCAAAAGAAGTTCTTGTGGTTAATGCAAGTGTAAGAGCGGCGATAAAGAACAATAACACAAGCGAAATATATATGATGATAAACCAGGGGGGACCGGTTGGGATGAACACGATGGAGCAGGATTTAAAGAGGCTTTATCTGGCAAAGCGGATTTCCCTGGAGAACGCAATGGCATATTCGAATAATAAACAAAGAATGCAACAATTACTTGCGGCAGTGTAGAAGATGAAGACTTTAGTATGTATATACAGTGAAGGTAGTGACACAAAGCTAGCTGTAGTCTCGAAGGAAAAAGAGACGATAAAGCTTCTTAAGGTGGCTGATTTTGATCTGATGCATCAGAAGACTGCAGAGGCGCAGTCATTTGCATCAATCAGTCTGGATGGGATGTCGGGCGAATTTGCCATAGGAGATGACGCTTCTTCTTCGGGACTTCCCGGCAGTCTTTCAGTTTCAAACGAAGGGTTATTAAATTCAGCGCTTGCAGGTTTAAAGTTAAATTCATGTGAATTTATACCTGCAATAACCGAACCTGCGCTTCATTATCATGTATATGAAGGTCAGAAGGATCAGGGCTCTTCAAAGATGACCCAGGAAATAATTGAAGAGATACAAAAATCAAAGAATATTACAGTTGCAAAGGAAAGCATCGGTTATACAGAATTAGCCGGAGGTCAGGTACTCTCTGTTTTTGCAGACGGCGAGATAGGAGTAATCAGGCTTATCAATGCACTTGCAGGGTTAAACGGACGGCAGAGGTCATATAAAATCCCGGCTGTAAAAAGTGCTGATCTTTCTCTTGCATACTATGTTGCAAAGAAGAAAAAGTTTTTTCCGGATGATTACTCGCTAATTGTTTACATTGGAAAAGAATATTCAAAGCTTATATTTCTGCAGGGTAAAAAACTAAAGCATATTGGTGCCACGCTTGATGTAGGCACGGTAAATCTTCACACCTATGATGTTTACTTTTCCAAAATACTTCTCGAGATGGAGAATGGCGGGATACCGCGAATTGATAACGTGGTATTATGCGGTGAGGATGACTCAGAAAATCTTATACTTTCATTTTACGGGACCTTTCCTGAAGCAAATGTAAGCAAGCTGGATTTTGAAGGTATTGATATAGTTTCACTTGCTGATGATCATAAAGAAAAGATGTCATCTTTCAGTGTGCCGATAGCCGTAGCGGTTGAGTATTATGATGAACTTAATCATGAGACTAAAGGTATTAATCTACTTCCGCAGTATGTTAAAGAAGAGCAGAAATTCCTGCAGTTCGGCTGGCATGCGCTAATAATACTTCCGATCCTTTTTGCAGTCACGCTTTATTTTACAAAAACAATAATACAGAATTCACGAGATATCAGTAAAAACGAAATTGAGATAACAGAGCTCACAAAGATACAGAATGAAAACAAAAAGATATTAGATCAGATAAGCGAATTTCAGGGGAAAATAGACAACTTAGGGGGAACACAGGCCATACTTGACTCAGCTGCAAGCGGTACGGAGGTATGGAGCAGGATGACAGATCAGATTGCATCATTTGCCGGAGCAAGAAAAAACATGTGGATAACTTCAATTCAGCCGGACAAAGGCAGTCAGGTAGTTGTGACGGGATTTGGACTGAACAGGAGCGTACTGACCGAATTTACAGAGTCAACAAAAAACGGACTACTAAAGAGTGTTGTCTTTGAGTCGATACGTGACAGAAATGCATATAAGTTTACACTAAACTTCGATTTAACAAATTTTTCCGGAAAAGATGAATGAATCGCAAGATAAAAAATACGTTAGGTTTAGTCGGGGTCTTACTCTTTATAATTGCTGCAGGAAGCATTTACAGCTTCGTATACCAGAAAGGTAAGATAAAAAATCAGAAAAAGCAGCTGCTTGAATTAAAGAGAAACAGCCAGGATACAGAAGAACTTAAGCTGCAGTTCGAAGCTGTAAAGAAAAAAGCGATGGTTGTTGATTCTGTACTATCCAGAAGGAAATTCATAATTCCAAAGCAGCTTACGCAGACAAGCTTTTATGATTTTGTTAATAAAGTATCATTCGGATTTTCGCAGCTGACGCATATTGATGTGGAATACAAGGAGATGAGAAAGGAAAAAGCATACAATTGTTTTTCCTATAAGGTAGCCGGAGTCGGGGAGTTTAATGATATATACAAGCTGGTCTATGGGATAGAGCACAGCAAGGAGTTAAAGAAAGTAAACGGACTTAATCTGACGGCAACAGTTCAGACAGATAAAGAGTCGGTGCCGCATCATCTTGTAAACTTCAATTTTACTGCAAATGTATATTATGCAGAAGACGGAAGGTTTTCGACGACCGAGATAGTAGAAAATCAGCTTGAGCCCGGGAGCCTGTATAATGCTTTTTATCCTTTGATCAGGAATGAAGTTCCACCGAACACCGAAGGACTCCCGGATGTAACCGGAGCAAAGCTTTTAGCGATCGTACCTGACGGAGCTTTCATATCGGATCAGAAAGGTGAGACATACATGTTAATGGAAGGTGATCCGGTTTATCTGGGCTATCTGACAAAAATAGACTATGAATCGAACCAGGTAACGTTTATTCTTAATAAAGGCGGGATAATAGAAAAAGTATATTTGAAACTAGAGAAAGAAGAAAATCGGAAGAGAAAGTAAAATGAAAAAATTAATTGTCAGCGTATTATTTCTTTTTATTACAGTTCCTCTTTTTGCTCAAAGAGATTTAGAAAAAGAGCTAAGCGGTAATGTAAATCCAGAAGAACTGGTTACACTTTCGGAGAATTTATCTTTTAATAAAGCGATAGAAGTATTAAACAAGGTAAGCGAAAAGACGACCGGCAAGAATATACTTTCAACAGTAAGCAGTGAATTGCCTATAGGCATCGAGCTTACACAGATACCATTTAAGAAAGCGCTTACAATAATAGTGCAGTATGCAAACCTAATGTATGAAGAGAAGGCAGATGTTATAGTTGTAAAGCAAAAGGGAGCGCAGCAGGCAGAGTTAAAGGCTACAGAGACATATGCACCGGTAAATACAAGAGAAGTAAAGATATCAGCCGTCTTTTTTGAAGCAGATGTATCAGAGATGAAGCAGCAGGGAATAAACTGGCAGTTTCTCCTCTCACAAAGAGGTGTAAGTGTCGGTACAGATCTGAGGACATTCACAGAAAGTAATCAGAGTTCATCGGGCAGCGGTTCGACGACGTCATCAGGCACCAGTTCGACACAGAAAGTAGATCCGCCTGACTTCAAATTAAGTTCAATTGCTAAAAACTTTACATTAGGAAAGTTTACAGGTGATGCTTCAGCCATGTTCAGATTTTTCGAAGAAGAGAATCTTGGTGAAATTATAGCAAGTCCATCGATTACAGTAAGAAACAATCAGCCAGGAAGAATACAGATAGGATCTGATTTCTCTATAAAGCAGCGGGATTTCTCAGGAAATATAATTGACAAGTTTTTCTCCTCAGGATCTATTATAGAAGTAACTCCATTTATGTACACTGAAGATAATGTAGATTATGTACTGCTGAAGCTGAAAGTAGAGCGAAGTTCTGCATTTCCATCAGAAGTATCTACCGAGATCAGGAAGACAGCAGCCGAAACGCAGGTTTTAATGCTTAACCATGAGGAGACCGTAATAGGCGGGCTTTATGTAAATGAAGAGACAAAAGTGCGAAATGGAATACCATTTCTAAAAGATCTGCCATGGTGGGTTTTCGGAATCAGGTATCTGACCGGAAGTGATCAGACTGAGATAAAGAAAAAAGAAGTGGTAATACTTCTAAAGCTTGATATACTGCCTACGTTAAAAGAGAGGATGAATGCAAAAAAAGAGGGGAATTTAATTAAACAAGAGATAAAAAATTACGAAGATAGGATCAATACTTTCAAATCCTCAAATAAAGAAAACAAATAATAGAAAATAAATAGGGTCAAAATGGAATCAATTTTAATTGTTGATGATGATATAAACCTCTGTACCGTACTTCAGGAAGAATTAACAGAAATCGGCTATGATGCTTATTCAGTAAACAGTGCCGATAGAGCTTTTGAATTTCTGGAGTCAGGAAGGCAAGTGGATTTGATTCTTCTGGATCTAAAGATGCCGGAGAAAGACGGATTTCATGTGCTTGAGACCCTAAAGGCGCAAAAGAGAAACATTAAGGTGATTGTACTGACTGCCTACGCTGATGTAAAAAGTGCAATTGATTCGGCAAGGATGGGTGCAAGTGATTTTATAAGCAAGCCATATGACTTTGACGAACTATTAATCACAATAAGAAAAGTCCTGCAAAAAGAAATAGAACATGAAGATTAGCATTAGAATATTACTGATCAACTTCATAATAGTTGTATTAGTTTTTGTCAGTTCTACGATTGCATTTTATTCATTAACGGGAAAGATAGTTTCTTCACAGCAGACAAAGAATCTGCTGAACTCAGAAAAAGATTTTGTATATGTTCTGCAGTCTGTAATGCAGGATATGGATGATGAGTTCCTGAAGTTTATAAAGGCAAACAGGCTGAATAATTCCCCGGGGCTTCAGGATTCAAGGATAGATTTTATAATCAGTGCCAATTCAGATTCGACTGCCGACCCGGCGGTCTTTTTAATTAAATCACCTCTGCTTGTAAATGCCAGACTTAATACAATAGAGAGAATCTTAAGGGTATATCCGAATTCAGTTGTTAAAAAGTACAGGGCTGAAAACGGAACGACGTTATATTTTGGAGAGATAATCAGCGAGCAGGTTCTTACAGATATTTCTAAAAGGATAAGGGCTGATGTTTCGTTATTAATTAACAATTCACCTCTGATCACTTCGAACTCATCGTTAAACCAGAAGTACTTAGCCGAGATAACACAGGCATCCAAAGAGCTGTCGAACAGCAGTGTTGACTTAGCGAAAAAAGAACTAGACAAATCAGATTTATATGCAATCTGTTATGATCCTGCCGAGCTTTCGGTAATAGCGCCGGAATTAAAGTTTCTTATATTCTCAACACTGCCTGAAGCTGCAGAACTAAGGGAAAATATAAATAATCTGCTGGTTATAATTGGTTTTACCGGTGTAACATTGTCGCTTATACTTTCGCTTATCTTCACAGAAAAGATCAGGAAACAGATCACTCATTTATCAGAAGCTGCCGAAATTACACGAGGCGGAAACCTTGAGCACAGAGTAAGCATGCTTACAAAAGATGAGCTTGGAAGTCTGGGAAGTGCATTTAACAGCATGCTTGATGAAATTGAAAAGAACCAGAATGCAAAGAATGAATATACAGAGTTCATCTCACTGATAAACCAAAATCCATCGGTAAACGAAATTTCCGAGGCGGCGCTTGAAAAGATCATAAATGCGACTGGATATAATGTAGGCAGAATATTTTTAGCAGAAGGCAATGAGCTCAGGCTAGTCTCTTCGTACGGAATAAAAAATGAACTGGAAGTGCCCGCATCGCGTATCGATCTTTATCAGAGAGTAATTGAAAAAGGGGAAACAGTTCAGTTTCAGTTTGAGAGTGATTTTCCTAAGATAAACACCGGGCTGATGAGTCTGGAAATAAAGCAGTTCCTTATTTTCCCTGTAATATACAACAAAAGGACAATTGCCGTATTAGAGCTTGCTTCAGCAGGTAAACTTAAAGAAGGTGCAAGGGAATATATAAATAACATTCATGATCAGCTTGCTATAGGTTTAAGTAATGCAAATGCTTTTCTGCAGTTAAAAAATTTAGTTGGGGAGCTTAAAGCACTTAACGAAGACTATCACAAACAGAATGAGCAGATAACAGACCAGAACAAAAGACTTTTAGAATTGCATAAAGAGCTTCAGGAGAAGGCTGAAGAACTGGAGCTGCAGAGAGAAAAGGCAATTGATGCTGCTATGCATAAATCGCAGTTTCTGGCCAGCATGTCGCATGAACTTAAAACACCACTTAATTCAATACTTGGATTAAGCGAACTTGTCTTAAACGACAGATTTACAAGTCAGCCAAGCAAAGAAAAGCTTGAGATCGTGCTTCGAAACGGCAACAGGCTGATGAACCTAATAAATGATATTCTTAATTTCTCGAAGCTTGAAGCTGGAAAAATGGAGCTTCAGACCGAAAGTTTCAGGATAAGTGAACTAATAAGTGACATTGATACACAGATATTACCGTTACTGAAAAATAAGGCAATTAAGTTCAGAACGACAGATGAGACCGGAAGCCACAGGCCAGTCATAACAGACAAATTCAAAATTAACCAGATACTTATAAATCTTTTGAGCAACGCTGTAAAGTTTACGGAAGCCGGGGAGATTGAATTAAAGATATCTGTTATAAACAATAATGAATTAAAGTTTGAAGTCAGGGATACAGGCATCGGGATAGCAGAAAAGGACAAAGAACTGATCTTTGAAGAATTCAGGCAGGTAGATGGGAGTTCAAAGCGCAAATATAATGGAACCGGGCTGGGTCTGGCAATAAGCCGCAGATATGCAGAACTTTTAAATGGAAGGCTGGAATGTGAAAGCAAGCCGGAGAGAGGTTCAACATTCTCATTGATAATTCCTTTTGAGTTTGGACCTGAAGAGACTCCTGAGGTGTTGGAAAAAGCTGCATCTGAAAATAAAGAAAGTGCAGAAGGGGAATACAGAAAATCAGTGCTGGTTATTGACAGCAGCACAGAGCATCATTCAATTATAAGAAATTACCTTGCAACAAAAAATTATGATGTTTCTGCAGCACAAAGTCTTGAAGAGGGTTACCGGAGAGCTTTAGAATTAAGGCCGTTTGTAATCATACTGAATGCAGCAGTTAATGGTGAAAACAGCTGGAAGCTACTTATGGATCTGAAGAAAAGCGAAGAAGTAAGGGAAATTCCGGTTGTTCTGATCACAATAATAGATGAACTTAATACAGGCTATGGCCTGCAGGTTTATGATTATATTTTAAAGCCTTTTGATAAAGATCTGTTAAGCAATATGATCTATAAGTTACAGATAACACTGCAGAAAAAAATAGAAAGTATAGCATATATTGGAACAGAGAGTCAGGACAACATACTTTTCGAAGAAGCTTTTTCGGACAGCGCCTGTAAAATTAATTATATAAATGATGCTTCGGCAGCATTCAAGACATTATGCAGGACAAAGCCTGGAATGATACTGCTGGATCTGGCGATGCCGAAGTCTGATGGGATATCACTCCTGAAGAAATTAAAAGACGCAGTAGAGACGAAAGATATTCCAGTGGTCTTATGCTTTACCGAGTCACAGGTAGAAAATGAAATGCATCTGCTGAACAACAATATTGAAAAGGCTGCAATAAAATCAAAGTGTCATCCAATCGACGTATTAAAAGTAATAAAAGACAGAATCCATCTTGAAGAAGGTCTGCCGTATGAGGATATATCAAAGATTTGGCTGGAGACAAAGACAGAAAGTGTGCCCACTCAGGAAGCAGAGCCTGAGGAAGAAGAAAGCGGCAGTTTCTCGAAGAGAAAGGTGCTTATAGTTGATGATGATGCCGATACTTTGTTTACAGTAAGTGAAATTGTGCGTCAGACAGGCTGTGAGACTGTACTGGCAAGAAACGGAGTGGAGTGTTTATCGGTACTGCAGCAGTACACTCCTGACCTGATACTGCTAGATATTATGATGCCGCAGATGGATGGCTTTGAAACGGTAAAAAGGATCAAAGCCGACATCAATTTTGCTGATGTGCCTGTTTACGCGCTTACAGCGCTTGCAATGATCGATGAAAAAGAGATACTCATAAGGAACGGATTTGATGATCTTATACCAAAGCCTGTCAACCCAGGCGCGCTGATTTCAAAAATTGCCGCAACGTTATCAAAAAGAACGGCAAATATAGACTGAAGTGAAGAATAGACTGAAGTGAAGAATAGACTGAAGAGTAAAAATAAACTGATAAAAAAATATAACCGATGAAAAAAAAGATATTAGTAATTGATGATCATCCTGACAGTGTTTTTCTGATGCAGGACAGATTGCAGCGGGAAGGTTACGAAGTAATAACAGCCTACGACGGGCAGAGCGGGCTTGAAAGAGCCTTTAATGAGCTGCCTGATCTTATATTGCTCGATGTAATGATGCCGGGTTTAAACGGTCTTGAAGTATGCAGGACACTTGTAAATACTCCTATTACAAAAGATATTCCTGTCATACTAGTAACAGCAAAGACCGAAGCCGAAGGTACAAAAGAGGGGCTCCAGGCAGGTGCTTTTGATTATGTCAGGAAGCCAGTAAATAAAGTAGAACTGCTGGCAAGAATTAATTCTGCCCTGAAGCTCAGGGAATCCTACAAGCTGCTGCTCGAATTAGAAAAAGTAAACACGTTTGCGGCAACTGTTGTTACGGCAAACCATGAAATAAAGCAGCCACTTACGTTAATTAATTTATCGACAGCTGCTATAAAAAGAGAAGTAAGCAAAGACGAAATCTCACGTGAAGCGGTATTAAAGAAGATAGGGTTTATTGAAACAGCCATAAAAGAGATAAATGAAGTTCTGGAGAAATTTAAGGCAATTAAGAATCCAAATTTCTCGCCTTATGTAAACAATATAAAGATGGTTGACTTAGGCAGTTCCAAAGAAGAGGGTTAAACAGGCCAGAGTTAACTAATCCAGAGTTAAATAAGCCGGAGTTAAATAAGCCGGAGTTAAATAAGCCGGAGTTGGGCAAAATAGAGTAAGATCAGTTAAGGTAAAGTAAGTTAGAATAAGTTAAATTAGAGAAAAATATACCGGGATCAGATAAGCTTTTGTACAGCAGCAAGCATCTTATCGAATTCGTAAGGTTTATTAAGAATCATATCAATTTTTAGTTTTTCAAATTCTTTATCCTGAATAGATGACGTGCTTCCGGTTGAAAGTATGACAGGCAGTTCCAGTTCAAGCTCGCGAATTTTCTTAATGCATGTAATGCCATCCATTTCAGGCATTTTATAATCAATAATCAGAAGGTCGACTTTTAATTCCTCAGTCAACACATGCAAAACTTCATGTCCATTCTGAACGGTGATCACATCAAAATTATAAGATTCAAGCAGTTCAGCAAGTATATCGCGGAGCATAACCTCATCGTCAGCAAGAAGAATAATCTTTTCGGTTTTAATAAGGTTGTCTTCCTCACGTGTTTTTTTGAAGGAAGGGATATAAACATCGAATTCAGTGCCGTGGCCTAATTTACTCTTAACATCGATATAACCGCTATGAGCCTTAATAATTCCGTAGGTGACATAGAGTCCAAGTCCTGAGACAGTTTCCTTTTTCTTTGTAGAGAAGTAAGGGTCAAATATTTTTATCAGGTTATCTTCACTTATTCCCTCGCCGGTATCCTTAATTGAGAAGCGGACGTAATCTCCCTGTTTGAGTAGTGGGAAATCGAATATTTTCTTATCGTCGATCGTAAAGTTAGATGCAGTAATGGTTACTTTCCCATTGCCTTTAATTGCTTCTTTAGCATTGATGCAGAGGTTTAAGAGCACCTGATAGATCTCGGTTGCATTACCCATTATATCCAGCAAATCACTATTGAAATCGTTTTCAACAGTTATATTGCCGGGAAAAGTTCTTTCAACGACACTTAAGACCTCATTTAGCAAGTCCAAGGGCTTAATAAGTGTTTTTCTTTTTGGCGTAGGTTTGCCGTAAGAGAGGAGTCCTTTAGTAAGGTCTGCAGCGCGGGCTGAGCAGTTTTCAATATTTTCAATAAGGTAATGAACCTCGGGTCTGTCGGAAAGTTTTCTTTTTAAGAGATTAAGGCTGCCGAAGATACTTGAAAGCAGGTTATTAAAATCATGAGCCATACCGCTTGCAAGTTTTCCAATAGTTTCAAGCTTTTGAGACTGCATGAGCTTATTCTCAAGAGCGTTATTAAGGTTACGGGTGATAACATTGCTTATTGAAAAGGCGAGAATGGAAGAAAACTGTTCCAGGTTATTTACATCTGATGTTGAATAGCTTCCGGATGATCTGGCAAGAATTGTAATTGAAATAAGAGAATTATCAATAAACCCAGGAGTAACAACAACAACCTGTGACTGAAGGATATTGGTAAGGTTATATCCGATATTATTTATATCGTCACAAGAAATAAGAAGAGATCTTTTATTTATCCTAAGCCATTCTGAGATATAATTAAGGTTTGATCTTACCTCGGGGACAATATTCTCAGCATTTTTAAGGGAGCCGTTTTCGACATAGACTCTGTGTTCAACCTGATCTTTTATAGCCTCTTCTATAAAGAAAATAATACCCAGGTCGCTTTTAGTCAGGCTGACCTTACGCATAAGGATTTCGTCGGCAAGAATATCAATTGAGTTATCCTTCAGCAGAAGAGTAAGTATATTTTCCCATTCTTTCTGAATAAGCAGTATATTTTTAGGCTCGTCGTTTACGCCGGTCAAGTGGAGGTTTGTGCCATTTCCGTTAACTTCTAAGCCTTTATCAGTCATATTGCTTCAGATTATATTTTAAGATCTTTGAATACAATGTTTTCTGGCTGATGCCCAGAAGTCTGGCCGTATTCTCACGGTTCCAGTTATTCTGGTCGAGTACTTTTTTAATATGGATCATTTCCATATTGTCCAAAGAGATAACGGATCTATCATCCTGCAGCAGTTCATCGGTTTGTTCAGTGAAATAACCAGAAGCTGCCGGAGCGCTGAAATAAGCAGCAGGAAGGTTAAGCTCCTCAGGGTTAATAATATTGCCTTCGGCAAAAATAATTGCACGTTCGATAATATGCTGGAGTTCGCGCACGTTGCCGGGAAATTTATAGCGCATAAGAGTATCTTCAGCAGCTTTCGAGAGTCTTTTAGGATCTCTTACAGGCGATTTAACGGCCAGGAAATGATTTGCCAGGAGCAGAATGTCATCGCCTCTATCTCTTAAAGGAGGGATAGTAAGAGTAATTACATTAAGTCTGAACAAAAGGTCGCGTCTGAATGTTTTTTTCTCTGATTCCTCGATAAGGTTTTTATTTGTAGCGCCGATTACTCTGACGTTAGATTTAAGTGTAACAACACCGCCGACCCTTCGGTATTCTCCGTTTTCAAGAAATCTCAGAAGTTTAGGCTGAAGAGTAAGCGACATTTCACCGATTTCGTCCAAGAAAAGGGTTCCGCCGTCGGCAACTTCGACAAGTCCCTGTTTAGGTGCTTTTGCGTCAGTGAATGCTCCTTTTTCATGACCGAAGAGTTCACTTTCGATCAGCTGGTCCGGCAGAGAGGCGCAGTTAACGATAACAAAAGGTTTCTCACTTCTTTCGGAGTTACGGTGAATAAATTCAGCAAAGAGTTCCTTGCCAGTACCAGTTTCGCCTTCGAGCAGAATGTTTGAATCGGATTTTGAAGCTCTGAGGGCGAGGTTAATTGTATGCTGGATTTGTTTGCTTTGGCCGATCAATTTTGAAGTAACTTTCTGTTCGATCTTAGAAGAGAGGATAGAATTTTTTACCAGCAGGTCCTTATGTTCCAAAGCCCGGTTAATAGTAAGCAGCAGGTCGTCGAAGTCATAAGGTTTGGAAATAAAATCGTATGCACCTTTTTTAATACATTCAATAGCGGTTCGTATCTCGGACTTAGCGGTAAGGATAATTACCTGCAAATTAGGCGAGTAGTTTTTAATAAAATTCAGCACTTCCTCTCCAGTAACCTCGCGCATTTCGAGGTCAAGCAGAAGCAAGTCGTAATTCTTATTCTTTATACTGTCAATTGCATATTTACCATCATAAACAACATCAACAGAGTAACCTTCAGACAGAAGCTCTTCTTTCAGCAGATAGCATAGTGTTTCATCATCATCGACAATAAGTAAACGGGCATTCTTTTTCATTATTGGTAAAAAAATCCAATTTTGGGCAAATATATAAAAAAACCTTAAAAAATCATACAAAAATCTGAAAATGATTCAAATAACAAAAGGGCAATTTTTTGACCTAACGCAAAAAAAAATTAAATAGTAATTTGATAATTATAAAATAAGTATTATATTTGGAATCTGAAAATGACATGGGCACGTAGCTCAGGGGTAGAGCATCTGCCTTTTAAGCAGAGGGTCGGTGGTTCGAGCCCACCCGTGCTCACGTTAAGCCCCGGAAGTAATTCCGGGGTTTTTTCATTTTAAAGATCCATAAATAATAGTCGCAAATATTTTTTAGAAGTGAAGTAAGTAAAGAGTTCAGAATAAACAGTGACTTTGCGGGAATTATATAATTGGGCAGTTTTTTGAAATTGTTTTAATTTAAAATTGCTGACAGCAGTGATATACTGCCAGCAGAATAGAAATTATATAAAGCTTTGATATCTCAGACACTTCTTGATCTTCTCTCAGCAACTTTCACCAATACAGCGATATCATTATCATCGTTCCATATTGGCTGATCGAGCTCCCAGTAAAAATGATGAACCAACATGCCGCTCGGATTGCCCTGACCTAATGAGTTTCTTTTTCCGGTAAAGAGTGCAATAAGCTCACCTTTTCTTACCAATTTCTGAGGGAATTCAAATAAATGCCTGAGTTTGTTTGAAACAACCATGCCGTCTTTGTATGAATTATCGTGTACTATATATTCACCTAAGTTATTGTCGTTAATTACTTCAATCAACAAGAACTCCTTGTTTGGAATTCCTTTGTTCTGAACAGAGAGGATCTGGTTATCCATAAATAAAAATCCCTGGAATTATAAAACATGGTAAATTCTGTATGCAAATTATGGAGTCAAAAGCAAAAGCGAATCAGTATTAATACTATTTTTAATCAGGTGACCGGGGTAAAGCTATAAGCAGTTATTATATAAGCAGTTACGGGCAATAATATTTTTAAAATAATAATACATATACTCTTAAGCCGTAAAAACGTATGGTATTAATACTATATACAGTATTAATACCATGCAGAAAAATTATTTAATATATCCGGAATTATTAAAATCCTTTTATTTCAGAGCGAAATCGAAGGATTTTAAAAAATAGTATTACTACGGATTTAATTTATAAATAATAGCTCTATATTTGCTTTCAAAATTTGTTTAAGGTTGATATGGAAAAGACTGAAATAAAAACAATGCTTAATGAAGCTTTGGCAGATAAATATATCAGCTCTGAAGAATACCAGGATAAATATTATGTATATAAAGCAATTCAGGAGTTGCTTCCAGATATTTCAGAAAATCTAATTTATAGTGCAATTGAGAGGGTGAACCAGACCTTGAAGTCACCAATAAAGGGGAGGAAGTTTGTCAAGATTTTTGTTGACAATCTGAATATCTGATATGAACTTGCTAATAGCTTTTTCAACAAAGACAGCTTCTGAAGAGCTTATGGAATATCTTTCACTATTATGTGACTTCAGAAATCCAATATTCTTTTCGATGTTTACGGCCATACTGCTAGTTGTAATATTTCTTATTGCGATGCGCAATACATTTCTGCCGCAGCAGAAAAAAATTCTCTTTGAAAAAGGGCAGTTAGAAACAAGGAATATGAGGCTGATGGCGATATTTGCTGAACTAGATCCTGATCCGGTCTTAAGAATAAATAGTTCAGGAGAGATAATCTTTACCAATCCCGCTGCGAAGAAAGAGGGTATGGAGCATTTTCTAGGTCAGTCTTTTACAAAGGTTATTTCCACACTAAGAATAGATCCTGACGAATTTATAAAAGAGAATAAGGAATATGTCTTCAGCTTTTATTTTTCAGATAAATATTATTCAGTTCTTATAAAAGGGGTAAATTACCTTAACATTGCGCAAATCTACATGCATGATATTACCGAGCTGAAGAAGAAGGAAGAAGCATTAAAGCAATCGCAGCTGGAATTAAAAGATTTTTCCAGGTATCTTCAAGAGCAGATTGAAGAAGAGCGGAGAAGAATAGCAAGAGAACTTCATGATGATATTGGGCAAAAGCTTGTTTTATTAAAGCTCAGTCTTCAGAAAGATATAAGCAGTTTTGCGAGTGAAAATGAATTGAACATATTGGAGAAAAATTCCCGTCTTATTGAAAATATTTCAAGTGATATAAAAGCGATGGCGCACTCACTTATTCCAAGCACATTAGAAGAAACCGGCTTATATTCATCACTGATAAAATTGATTGAGACCGTTGATCTCCAGAGTTCAGTAAAGGGGAATCTGGATTTTATAAATATAGAAGAAAAGCTTGACGTTAAGCTGGAGATAAGCATTTACAGGATCATTCAGGAAGCAATAAATAATATAGTTAAATATTCAAAAGCAAAGGAATATAATATTCAGCTGATCAGAAAATCAGGGAGTCTTTGTCTGCTTATTTCAGATGAAGGCATAGGCTTTAACTTAGAGAAAAATCTTAAAGGCAAAGGGATGGGTTTAAGGAATATGAAAGAAAGAGCTGAAATACATGGCGGTACATTTAAGATCAGTTCATCACCTGATGAAGGGACGACGATAATGATAAATTTTCCAATGGGAGAAAAAATATAATGGCAGACGGAAAAATAAGGATCATGTTAGCCGATGACCACAATCTTGTAAGAAACGGAATAGTGAGCCTTTTGGAAAATTGTCCCGGGATATATATTGTAGGTGAGGCTTCGAACGGGAGGGAAGTCGTTACCAAATATTTTGAGTACAGGCCGGATGTATTAGTAACAGATATATCGATGCCTGTTCTGACAGGCATTGAAGCAGCTGAAAAGATAAGAGCAAGGGACAAAAGTGCCAAAATTCTTTTTCTATCTGTAAATGATTCTGAGGAGTATATTTATAAAGCACTCAAGGTTGGTGCGCTTGGGCTAGTAAATAAGACAATTGCGAAAGGAGAGCTGATATTTGCCATTGAAACCGTAAACAGCGGTGAGAAATATTTCGGGAATATATATTCAGAAGAAAAGTTAGAAGAGATTTACGATAAATATAAAGAAAAAAAAGAAGTCATTTCAATTACAGAAAGTATAAACCTGACATATAAAGAGCTTGAGATACTGAAATTTATATGTGAAGGCATGCAGAGTTCTGAGATTGCCGATAAGCTATGTTTCAGTAAAAAAACAATTGACGGATATAGAAGTTCAATAATGCGGAAGTTCAATGTTTCGAGCACATCCCAGCTGATAAGATATGTTTATGTAAACAAAATTCTTGAATAGTATAAGTATTAAATAGTATTAGTACTATATATGGTATAAATACTATAGTTTTCAAGTGCCTTTTTACTAAATTTTAATAAATTTCTTTAGTTTTTGGTATAAAAACGAAAGAATTTGCATTTACAGTATTTGTACTGATGCGCCGAAGATTTTAAACCTATAGATTTGTGACCGACAGATTTAAACATTCATAATTTATAGGTATACGACATGAAAAAGCCGAATTTCAAAGCTTTATTATTTTCACTGATTTTCTTAGTTTTGAGCAATAATTTTTCTTTTGCGCAGGAAGTTGCAGGAAAAATATATTCAAAGGAAGAAGCAGATAAACTATTTGGTCCGGTATTACATTCGATCACAATGTCTGCCTCACAGTTTGAGTCACTGCTTAGCCAGTCAGGCGACCGCATGTTATTTAAGTTCGATGGATCTGATCTGTATGTTCTTAACAGTAAAAGAAATGTTATGTTCACTACAGGGTTACAAAGAGCTTTTTCTGTTTCAGAGCAGATGAAGGTTTACAGCGCACTGGTCGTTAAGGAATTATTAAGCAAAGGGCAGAGTCCGACTGTCACAATAGAAAAAAGGGAAAGCGTAATGTCGGTTACAGACGGTGCTTACACAATGGAAAATGCATCTGCCTGCCCGCCATATTGCCCACATGAAGATTAAGGAAAATGGGTTTATCTAAAATATTTTTTTATATATCTATTTTTATTTGGCTTTTACCACCCCTAAGGCAATTTAGGGGTAGGTTTTTTTATTATTTTCTTCTCCAGGCTATTGCTGATCCTATTGTTTTAATTTTGTTGACATTCAACATTTACAGTCTTCCATTCTATTTAGTAAAAGAATTGCTTTTGATATTATTCTTATGGAAGCCGAAAGTC
>JBLNEL010000111.1:0-6729 GCA_050262615.1 Bacillota bacterium | reverse complement strand
GTGTCACTTGCATATTGGGAAATCGCAAGATATGTTAACCTTCCATTCGTAAATGGCCTTTCAGCCACAGTTCAGTATAATGACGGCATGCTTCACTTAAACGGACCTGGAATTGATGTTCCACTTGGACATATCTGGCTTGCTGGTTTAAGCTATCCAATTAACTTAGGATTTGTTACATTAAATACTGACGTCTTATTCCGTAAGGATTATTTATCAGAAAATAAAGCAGATGCACAGCTTACAACAGTATGGTTTGTTCCGTTTCTTAACGGTAAGATAAACTTTACAGGTTTTATGGATATCTGGTCAACAAAGCAGAATGGAGAAAATAAAGCCGTACTGCTTACAGAGCCACAGGTTTGGTTTAACGTTACTAACCACTTAGCTGTCGGAAGTGAAATTGAAATAAGCAACAATTTTATTCCTGGAGAATCTAAAGTTCAGGTAAATCCAACTGTTGCTGCAAAATGGAATTTCTAATAAAAATATCCGGGGAAAAAATTCATGATTAGTACTTACTTTGATTTTGAAAAGAACAAGACCGACTTGAGGACTGAGATACTTGCCGGTATAACAACATTTCTTTCTGCAATGTATATAATTGTAGTAAATCCGGCGATTCTCAGTAAAACAGGCATGCCCTTCAGTGCCGTTCTGACAGCAACAGTAATAGTATGCGCTTTCTGTACTCTTATGATGGGTATATATGCAAAAAACCCGATCTTAGTTGCTCCCGGAATGGGATTAAATGCATTCTTCACTTTTTCAGTTGTACTTGGAATGGGTGTAAAGTGGGAAACAGCTCTTGGCTCGGTTTTCTGGGCAGGTGTTGCATTTTTCCTTCTCTCAGTTTTTAACGTACGTACCTATATTGTAAAAGCTATTCCAAAGCAGATCCGCTATGCAGTCTCTGCAGGTATCGGTTTGTTCATAGCATTAATTGGCCTGGTAAATGCGAAGTTTATTATTTCCAATCCTGCAACAATTGTCGGCATTGGTCAGCTCAATCCTATAACAGTAACATTTCTGGTTGGGATGCTCATTACATCAATACTAATAATAAAGCGTGTAAAAGGCGGAATCATTTTAGGGATTGTAGCGACAACACTGCTTGCAATTCCTATCGGAAGATTTTACGGCGATGCTTCAGCTATAAACTTTGGTATTCCTACGCTCGTAACCTGGCAGGGAATATTTTCGGCTCCGGATTTCAGTTTAATAGGAAAGCTTGATCTCTGGGGATCGCTCCACATTGCAATATGGCCAATTACATTTGCTTTTCTTTTTACAGATATGTTCGACAGCTTATCAACATTTGTTGGTGTAGCCGAAGCAGCTGATCTTATTGATGCAAATGGGGAACCAAGAAACGTCAAGCAGTCACTTATTGTAGATGCTGTTGCAACAGCTGGAGCTGGTCTGGTCGGCTCAAGTGCTGGCACAGCTTATATTGAATCAGCTACAGGTGTAGAAGAAGGCGGAAGGACCGGTATGACAGCAATAACAGCCGGATTACTATTTATACCTTTCATGTTCATTTCACCCTTGCTCTCAGTTGTCCCATCGATTGCTACATCACCTGCGCTTGTGCTTGTAGGTGTATTTATGATGAAACCTGTATTGAAAATAAACTGGTCAAAGTTTGATGATGCAATTCCTGCATTTCTGGCCCTGATATTAATTCCTTTTACATATTCGATTACAGAGGGAATCGTATGGGGATTTTTAAGCTGGACGTTCATTAAGCTTATCTTAGGAAAGAGAGAGGAAGTTTCACCAATGCTTATCATAATTGATATATTTGCTGTTGTAGCCTTGGTACTTTCACAAAAGTAAGAAATGTAAAAAAGATAAACTCACAAAAAAAGCGGAACCCGGTTCCGCTTTTTTATATCAGTTTATGTTAAAAAACTTCAATGGCCATGCAGATCACTAGCCTGAGATTTCTACGACAGAGCGGTTACTGACACGCCAGCTAATTTCCATACCTTCAGTCTGTTCCTGCAGCAAATATTTTAATCAGAACAAATCCTGCGATAAATCCTCCTATATGTGCACCATAAGCCACTCCCCCGCTGCTTGATCCGAGATACCCGAATCCGCTGATAAGCTGAAAAGCAAACCATATTCCGAGTGCAACAACTGCAGGCACGACAGTCAGGAAGTTAAACAGAATAACCCTTACTCTTCTTTTAGGGAAAAGCAGGATATAACCGCCCAGCACTCCTGATATAGCACCTGAAGCGCCAAGAGAAGGCACTAGCATATTTCCGCCGAAGGCAACCGTTGCATATACATGTGAAAGTGAAGCAATAACGCCGCAGATCAGATAAAACATTAAATAGCGCACATGCCCCAGGCGGTTTTCAATATTATCGCCAAAAACCCAGAGGAATAACATATTACCAAATATATGAGCAATTCCTCCGTGCATGAACATTGATGTAAGGAGAGTTATATAGACGCTTACCGGGGTTGGCTGAAGCCCCGAAACGTACACTTTCTGTCCTGTTGCCGGGTCATATAAAAGCCTGTCGTCACTTACTACATCTTCTCCTGAAATTATCTCCTGAGGGACTGTAGAATAAGTGTAAGTAAACTTGTCGTTAGAACCCAGCCCCTGTAAAAAGACAAAAACAAAAATATTCAGGAGAATTAAAATATAGTTTATTGCCGGAAAAAGCCTGCGGTCACTATTATCATCACCGATTGGAAAAAGCATTTATACCCCATGGATTGCAAGTGCTGTTAGAATAATATTACATTTGCCTGTTTAAATAATTTCAGCCTTTTTTTTTAAAACTGCAACTATTTAACATTTTCAGAGAATTTATTCTGCAGAAGCTCAACTGCCTTTTCAAGCTGGCTGTCACGTTCATGTGACAGGTCATCTATTGTCAGTTTTGCTGTAATATCAGGCGGGATGCCTTCTTTTTCTATAAGCCTGCCTTCCTGGTAGTATGTTCTCCTGCCTGGTACCCTGGCAAATAATCCATTCGGGAGGCGGAAAAAGATAGGATCTGAAGATGACCCTGCACTATTTACTCCTAAAGTAGTAACAGCAGGTATGTTTCTTAAACCCGCAAGAAAGTCCTCTGTAGAGCTGACGCAGCCCTCATTCTGCAAAACCACGACCGGTTTAAGATACTGCCCGTTATAGAGTCTGTAGTCTTTTAGCTGATGCGATCTTTCTAAAGTTGAGATTGTATCGCAAAAAATGCGGGTATACTTTCTTATATCTTTAGGATATTCTCCATCCCTCCAGCAGTAAGGATAAAGCGGAATATCACCCGATAACAGGTATTTTGTCATTACTCTCCCGATGCTTCCGTTGCCGCCCCTGTTGTCTCTTACGTCGATGACAAGTCCATTTGTCGTGTATAATTCCTTCAGAGCTTTTTCAAAGTCTTTAACATTTGGACTCTCCTTGCCATCAAAGACCCAGAAGAAAAGTCTTCCCTTTCGCCTGCGGGCTTCTACCCCGAGGAACGAAGGAATGCTTATGTATCCTATGTTATTCTTAAGCAGGCCATATTCAAGTGTCTGAAGCTTTTTGTAAGAGGTAAGATATTTTACTGCGGACTGATTAAACAGGTATTTATTATATTCAGGTCTGTATTCACATTCTGTTTTTATTTCTTTACCGCCAGCAGAAGAAAAACTCAAACTTATTTTCTGCCCCTTTTCTCCTATCAGCAGGTTGTTATTTACCAGAGCAGAAAGTCTTGTCTCGGGTCTGTACGAATATATGCAATTTTCTTTTACATAGTCATCCAAAGACTTACCATTTATTGATTTCAGCATCATGCCTGCACGCAGGCCTAAGTTAAATTCATTGCTTGAGCTATCTATAAATGAGATCACTGGATTATTTTCAACAATCCGGAATCTAAAAGGAAAAGTAGCATGATCGGCTAAAATCTCTTCAAATATCAGTTGGAAGGATTTGCCCTCAGCCGGATATAATAATTTTGAAAAAAGACTCTGGTCGTCTGGACTTATAATATTGCAGTGCGGGTCATTAAATGCCGAAAGCATTTGCCGAATGTTTTTAACAAAGTCAGCTTCAGTTGTTATTGATCTTATTTTATCGCGGTGATAACTTTTCAGGCTGTCCCAGTTAAATTCAGTAATATCAAAATAAGGATAGAAGTTATCCATATGTCTGCAGAATTCATCATAATTTGAAAGCATTTCATCCTGTGTCTTAACAGGAGAGTATTTGGGTACAGAAGCAGAGCATGAAATTAAAATAACTGAGAAAATGAGCAATAAGAAAGTGTTTCTCATATAAAACCCAAAAAGTTAGTTCGTGTATGTGATGATTAAATGGAAATCATATAGTTAAGTCGACTCCCAGTGTTAATGAACTGCTGCTGCCTCCGAGCGGGAACTTATTGCTTTTAATAACAGGGATGTAAGCATCCGTTTCCAATCTGAAACGCAGTGATTTAGAAGCCTTAACATTTATTCCTGCCCCCAGGTCAAGAGCCGGCACTTTATAATCATGAGGGGGTCTGTGTTTCCCATCTACTCCTTCGCCGCCGATATACTTTTCACCCAGATAGTGATATGAAAATCCAAGCATCAGGTGAACCGGAAGAGGAAAATGCTCCATTGCATTTTGCGGCAGGAAAATTATCTTACCTCCAAGGATTATGGAATTATGAGAATAAGTTGGCATATCCATTACATTTAACGGATCTCTTATTCCATCATCCCAGAATCCGAAATTCAGACGCCATTCCAGGTAGTAGTTATAAAAAGGTCCTCCTATTCCGATTTCAGGATAAAATGCAAACTGATTTGCACCTCCGATATCCTGCTGCTGGTTTTTTATAATTCCGGCATTAAGGGTTAAATATGTGATATTTATCTGTGCAGCTGCTGGGCGTGGCAAACAAAGGATAAAAACAAGAAGTGAGAATAATAATTTAGAAACAATATTTCCGGAGAAATACATAAAATCAGAGCTCTGCATTTTATACTTCCTTAAATATGAATATTGTAATTTAACAGAGTAAAATTTTTCCCGATATTTCTCCCAATATAAAATAAATTCCAAGAGAGATCTTTTCATTAGTCCGGTCAGAAAGTAATAATGGAATTCAAAAAGATCATTAATTTACAGCATAAAAGTAAATTAAAAATTCAACTTAAATAAAACATTATTAAAGTTCAAAAATACTTAATATGCATGCATAACAGCATCCAGTTCAGCATATTTTACAAACGGGAATCTCTTAAAATATATAACCCAGGCTTTTTCCTGACCTTCAGGGACTTTAACGAGAGTATATTTAAGCGGCGAGTCGAAACTCCAGCGAAGCTGCTCAAGTTTACTTTGGTCTATAAATGATTTAGCGAATTCATATTTTACAGTATCAGCCCAGCCCACAATTACATTACCCGGCACATATTCTTCAGAACGGGCAGGGTCATCAGAGCACCCGGCATATACAAATGCAGCAAAGACAAAAATGAATAAGACCCTTCCTATTTTCAATAACGCTCCGATTTTCAATTTGACTCCCCTAAAAGGTTTGTTTATCTATAATCAAAGACCGGACCACAAAATTTATTAAAATTTATTCATAAAAATAGGGATTAATTGAAAACCAAATATTCAGAAATCTGATACCGTATCAGATTTCTGAGTATATTTGCGGGTATTTTTATTATTAATTGAGAATGAACAGGACATAAGATAACCAACCTGCTTTTACTGCGGCAAGTACAATCTGAAGAACAATAATTCTCCAACTTGAATTTTCGCCAAATAAACCATATCATAAAATATGCGGGGGTACAAACACGTCCGCCCATCCACGGCTTTAATTAAAGCCCAACCCGCTTACCTTGTACGCACAAAAAAAAAGCAGATAGCTGTGTCATTATGTTTATTCAAAAAAGGAGCAACGTGAAATGATCCCAAAGGATAAGATCCTTAATCAACTAGAAGAGCTAGGCATAAAAAACATCAACGACGTTTTCTATAATCTTTCAACTGCCCAGCTAAATGAAAGAGCAATTTACAGGCGTGAGGGAGTATTATCGCATTATGGACCAATTGTCGTACGCACTGGTCAGCATACCGGGCGCAGTCCAAATGACAAATTCATTGTAAAAGAATCATCCAGTCAGGATAATGTCTGGTGGGGCAAGATCAACCAGTCGATGGAAGAAAATAAATTCGATCATCTTTTTGATAAGATGAAAGCATATATACAGAACAAGGAGATCTATGTTCAGGACTGTTTTGCAGGAGCCGACAAAGATTTCAGACTTGGCCTTAGAGTGATCACAGAGACGGCATGGCACAACCTTTTTGCACGCAACATGTTCAGAAGGATCTCAAGCCGTGAAGAGCTTGAGAAGCATGTACCTGATTTTACAATAATAGACATGCCTGATTTTCATGCAGATCCAAAAATAGATGGTACAAATTCTGAAGTATTTATTGTAATTAACTTTGCAAAGAAGCTTGTTCTAATCGGCGGAACACACTATGCAGGAGAAATAAAGAAATCTGTTTTTACGATACTAAATTACCTGCTGCCATTAAAGAACGTTATGTCAATGCATTGTTCTGCTAATGTTGGTACTTCAGGTGATACGGCTGTTCTATTTGGTTTATCCGGCACCGGCAAGACAACACTTTCGGCGGATCCTAAGCGCAGGCTGATCGGAGATGACGAGCACGGCTGGAGTGACAAGGGGATATTT
>JBLNEL010000110.1:0-11418 GCA_050262615.1 Bacillota bacterium | reverse complement strand
CTCAGATGCAGCTGAAAAGTTTTTATCTGTTATAAAACTGCTTGGGTGCAGAATTATTCCCTTAGACCCTTTTCTCCATGATAAAGTGGTTGCAAATGTAAGTCATCTCCCCCAGATCTTATCAGTTGCCCTGGTAAACAATGCCTCGAAGAACAGCACCGGCAATAAAAATAATCTCGATTTTGCCGCTGGCGGCTTCAAAGATATGACACGGATTGCTTCAAGTAATTACAATATTTGGGAACCGGTCCTTAAACATAATAAGGAGGAAATACTTTCTTCTCTGGATTCCTTATTAGAAGAACTTTCAAAATTTAAAAAATATTTGATTTCTGATAATTCTGAAGATATTGGGAATTTTTTTGAGTCAGCCCGTACCATGCGGGATGTAATACCGAAAGATACAAAAGGTTTTATTTCACCTTTGTTCTATATTTCAGTTTATGTAAAGGATGAGCCTGGAATTATAAGCCGGATTTCAACTGCTCTGTTTAATGAGTCTATAAACATTAAAGATATCGAACTGCTAAAGATCCGTGAAGGCAGTGGAGGAACATTCCGTCTTGCCTTCGATGATCAGAGCGATTCCGAAAAGGCTAAAATTATATTAAACAGAATTGGTTTTGAAGTTTATTAACCTATTCGAACTACTGCTGCTGCATGCTGATGTACCTGATGGCTGCATCGGCAGAGTTCTCACCATCAATAGCAGCAGAAACTATACCTCCGGCATATCCTGCTCCTTCACCTGAGGGGAATAAGCCTTTGATCCCAATATGCATTAAGGTTTCTCTGTCGCGTGGGATCCTGATTGGCGAACTTGTCCTTGTCTCTGCTGCAAGTATCTGAGCTTCCTCAGTCAGATAGCCCTTCATTTTTTTTGAGAATATCAGCAGTGCCTCACGCAGCCCTTTTGCTATAGGTTTAGGAAGTACCTCATGCAGCGGCGAAGATACTATCCCCGGAATATATGATGTTCTGGGAAGAGTCATAGATACCTTTCGTTCAATAAAATCTGTTATCCTCTGAGCCGGAGCCCTTTGAGTTCTTCCTCCGGTTTCAAATGAAACTTTTTCCAATTCCTTTTGATATTCCAATCCGGCAAAGATGCCTTGATTGCTGTATTTCGACCAATCATTCTCATTTATTGTGACAACGAAACCGGAATTTGCAAATTCCGAATCCCGCCTGGAAACCGACATTCCATTTAATACAAGTTCCCCCGGTGCTGTTGATGCGGGAATAATGATGCCGCCGGGGCACATGCAAAACGAGAAAACACCACGTTGATCTACCTGACATGTAAGACTGTAGCTTGCAGCAGGCAGATACTCCCCTCTTTGCTTCTTATGATACTGGATCTCATCAATTAAAGCCTGAGGGTGCTCTATTCTCACCCCCATGGCAAAAGGTTTAGCTTCCAGATAGATATCCCTTTTTGCACATAAGTAAAAAATATCCCTTGCTGAATGACCAGTGGCCAGAATTACAGCATCGCCAAAAATTTCATTTTTACCATTTACAATGATTCCCTTTATTTCATTGTTCTCTATAATAAAATCAGTAAGGCGGCTTTGGAAATGAATTTCGCCGCCAGAGGATATAATTGTATCTCTAATAGCCTGGACGATTTTGGGAAGCCTGTTTGAGCCAATGTGAGGATGAGCATCTATTAGTATATCTTCAACTGCCCCATGCTGTACAAAAATATTTAATATTTTATTTACATCTCCCCTTTTTGTCGATCTGGTATACAGTTTCCCGTCGCTGTAGGTCCCTGCCCCACCTTCGCCGAAGCAGTAATTTGAATCAGGATCAACAATACTGTATTGCTGAACAGCTTTCAGATCGCGCCTTCTGGTCTGTACATCCTTACCTCTTTCGATCACAACTGGCTTTATTCCCAATTCTATCAGTCTAAGGGCTGCAAACATACCGGCTGGACCCGAACCAACTACAATTACCTTCTTCGATGTTTTTACAGGTAAATAATTTATCCTTGGTCTTAACTCAGACGGCTGCTGATTAATATATACATCCAAAAGTACTTTGTAATGCGGTTCTCTGCTTCTTGCATCAATTGAACGCCTTAAGGGCGCTAGTGCGGTAATTTCTTTAAGATTAAGTTTTAATAATGATGCCGCTATTTTTTTTTGGGCTTCATTATCATGTATTTTTGAAGGGTCTACTTTTATTTCAATCTGTTTGATCATTTATATACAATGTCTCCTAATTATGGAGAAAATGTTAAGAAAAATATATTATTCCCCAGGCGAAAGCGCTTCTTAATTTACAAAAAAGTCACAAAGCCGCATATTTCAGATATGCATCTAATACCTAAAATATGCGGCTTTTGTAATTTCCTGAAGAATTATAATGAACTGTGTTTAACTGTTCATATTGTTGACGAATTCTTTATTGTTCTTTGTCCCCCTGATCTTATCAAGGAGGAACTCCATTGCCTCAATAGGATCAAAGTCACTAAGGATTTTCCTAAGGATCCAGACCTTATTAAGTTCATCTTCTTTAAGAAGAAGTTCTTCACGTCTGGTACCTGATTTATTAACGTCGATTGCAGGGAATATTCTTCTATCACTAAGATCGCGGTTAAGAACAAGCTCCATGTTACCAGTACCTTTGAACTCCTCAAAGATAACTTCATCCATACGGCTTCCGGTATCTATTAGTGCTGTTGCAATTATGGTTAAGCTTCCGCCATCTTCAGTATTCCTGGCTGAGCCGAAAAATCTCTTAGGTTTATGAAGAGCATTTGCATCAACACCGCCTGATAGTATTTTACCACTATGAGGAGCAACAGTATTGTGAGCTCTCGCAAGTCTTGTTATACTATCCAGAAGAATAACGACATCGTTCTTAGCTTCAACCATTCTTTTTGCTTTTTCTATGACCATATTAGCTACCTGAACGTGACGTTCGGCAGGTTCATCGAATGTTGAGCTTATTACTTCCGCCTGTACTGAACGCTGCATATCAGTAACTTCTTCAGGGCGTTCATCGATAAGGAGCATGATCAGTTTTACTTCAGGATGGTTACGTGAGATTGAATTTGCTAGTTTTTGAAGGAGTATTGTTTTTCCACTCTTAGGAGGTGAAACAATTAACCCTCTTTGCCCCTTTCCAATTGGTGAAAGCATATCGACAATTCTCATCGAGTGTTCACCTGGAGCTGATTCAAGTACAAGTCTTTTAGTAGGATACAACGGCGTTAAGTTATCAAACAATGTCCTTTCCCTGATCGTATCCGGATCCTGCCCATTTACAGCTTCTACTCTTAATAATGCAAAGAACCTTTCCCCTTCCTTCGGAGGTCTGACTTGACCGCTTACATGGTCTCCAGTCCTTAAGCTGAATCTTTTTATCTGAGATGGAGAAACGTATATATCATCAGGCGAAGGCAAATAATTATAATCTGATGATCTGAGGAAACCATAACCATCTGCGAGTACTTCAAGCACACCTTTTGAGAAGGTTAGTCCATCTTTTGTTGTCTGAGCTTCAAGTATTTTAAAGATCAGTTCCTGCTTTCTTAAGTCACTGTAACCTGTAATTCCAAGTTCTTTAGCTATTTTGTTTAAATCAACAATCTTCTTCGATTGAAGTTCAGAAATATCCATTGGCATATTTCAAATCCTACTTTAAGATTAGTTCATAATTGAGATAATTAATAAATTATTGTTATAACCGGATTAGTAAATCGGGGTTATTTTAAAAGATCACTCTGTTTTTTTGATTTTTTTGAAAGGAACAAGAGGAACTAGGGTAAAATTAGGCTTATTGAGAAAAAATGTCAAGCTTTTTTTTCGTCAACAACTGTTTTTTGATTTCACCTAAGACGTACATGCTCCCCAGGACAACCAGACAATCAGAAGGACCATGTGTTCTTAAAAAATCAAGGATATAATCCGCTCCAGAGTTTTCCATCTTAAATCTGAGTCCCAGTTTCCGGGCTATAAAAGCTAAATCATCTACTGTAGCTGCTCTTTGATAATCAATGGAATTAAAGCGAATTTCATCAAAAAAAGGATTCAAACTCTGAAGCATCTCTTCAATTGCTTTATCCCTCATTGCCCCAAATAAGAGAACCTTCGACCCATAATTGCGAGCTTCCTCGCCAAATGCAGTCAAAAAACTATCAATTCCTTCCTTATTATGTGCTGAATCAAATATTACACGTGGACTTTCAGAATAGATCTCATATCTTCCCTGTATCCCGGAATTTTTTATAACATTGTTAATCCCCTTTGTTATTAATTCCGGGTTAACAATTCCGAGAGCCTCTGAAAGAACAAGTATAGCCAAAGAAGCATTGTACTTTTGATAAATGCCTCTTAGAGGAGTTTCAATACTGTCGAAAGTTAATAATGGTGAAACGTAACCCAAAGAACCCTTTTGTTCATTGGTGTAATCAGCTACCTTAAAAACCTCAGTCCCAAGGTCTCTGCTTATATCAATTAACACATTTTCTGCTTTAAATGGAAGTCTGCCGAGAAAAACTTTTGAGCTTTTTTTTATGATACCGCCTTTTTCCCCTGCAATTTGTTCAATTGTATCACCCAGAATTTCTGTATGTTCCAGACTAATCGAAGTTATAACAGATGCAACCGGTGAAATTGTATTTGTTGCGTCTAATCTGCCGCCTAAGCCTGTTTCTATTACAGCATAATCGACTCTCTGATCAGCAAAATACCTGAATGCAAGTGCTGTGGTAACTTCAAAAAAGGTAAGTTTATGCTCCGTAATAAAATCATTATTATTTGCTATAAATTCCGCTATATACTCATCTGGTATTTCTTTACCGTTAATTCTAACCCTTTCGTTAAATTGTACGAAATGAGGTGATGTATATAACCCGGTCTTATATCCGCATTCCATAAGAATACTGGCCAGAAAAGATGATGTACTTCCCTTACCATTAGTCCCGGCAATGTGGATAGCTTTTAAACTGTTTTGGGGATTTCCTATATGCTCAAGAAGATTTTCTATGTTCGAAAGACCTAACTTAATGCCGAATTTCTGAAGAGAATATAATCTCTCTATCGCTTCATTAACATCCATAATGTTATACAAGTTCAATAAATTATAATTAAATCCTGAACGAGCCTGTCAGTTTACTAATATTATCAATTGACATCTGATTACAATATGCCTCTAAACCCTTAACAATTTCAACACCAGCATTTGGATTAATAAAATTGACTGTCCCAAGCTGAACAGCTGAAGCCCCGGCTATCATAAATTCAACAGCATCCTGCCAGCACATAATACCACCAATACCTATAATTGGAATATCTACGTTTCTTTTTATTTCAAGTACCTTTGCCAATGCAACAGGTTTAATTGCCGGTCCGGAAAGACCTCCGGTAATATTGTGCAGTTTGGGTCTGCGTGTATATATATTAAAGGCCGTCCCTACAAGAGTGTTAATTGCTGAAACTGCATCTCCGCCTTCTTGTTTGACTACGCGCGCAAATCCTGCAATGTCTGGTACGTTTGGAGAAAGTTTTATTATCACCGGCTTAGTTGAAGCTGCTTTCACCTTTTCTGTTATTCTGCCCACTGCATTTATATCATGTCCAAAGATCAAACCTCCCTCTTTAACATTTGGGCAGGAAATGTTAATCTCAAAAGCTTTGATCACATCTTCATTTGTTAAAATTCTTGTACATTCAACATACTCTTCAATTGAACTTGCAGCGATGTTGCAGATAATAGAACAATCAATTTGCTTTAAAAATGGTATCTTTTCTTTAATAAATTCTTCAACTCCAACATTTGCAAGACCAATCGCATTTAGCATTCCTGCAGCTGTTTCTACAATTCTCTGTGGAGGGTTACCTTTTCGCGGTTTTAAGCTTAAAGATTTCGTTACAATAGCTCCCAGATTGCTTAAATCAGTAAGATTTGAGATTTCATTCCCATAACCTACAGTTCCCGAAGCTAACATTACCGGGTTTTTCAGCCTTAGAGCTCCAATTTGTACTGATAGATCTACCTGGTTCATAAGATCACCTTCCTGACGTCGAAAACCGGACCATCTTTGCACACAAGATAATATCCATCTTTATCAAGAGCATCAATCGGACAGCCCTGACATATACCAAAACCGCAAGCCATTGCGCACTCAGTAGAAACTTCACATTCAAATCTATTTTTAACAGCAAACTCTTTTAATGCTCTCAGCATTGGTGTTGGACCACAGCCAAATATTTTAATGTTCATCGATGACAGCAAAGGTAAATTATCATTCAGTAATTCAACCACATTCCCTTTAAATCCCTTCGACCCGTCATCCGTAGAGATCTCATAATTTTTTAACCCATAAGTTACAACATCTTTTTGAGTACGCCCGCCAATAAAGGCAAAAGTTTTCTTTCCTTCCGGTATGTTTTTTAACAGAAACGGGAAAGGAGCAACACCGAGTCCTCCTCCGGCAAGAATGGCTGCTTCATAATCACCCGAAATATTAAATCCGTTTCCGAGTGGACCAAGTATATCAATATCTTCGCCGATTTTCTTATGGGCCAGGATCTTTGTCCCTTCACCCAGGACATTAAACATAAAAAAGACATTCTCGCCATCAACATCACAAATGCTAAATGGACGTCTGAGAAGCGGGAATGTAGATTCAGAAACTTTTATATTACAAAATTGTCCCGGAGTTGCGTTCAGGGCAATGTCCGGGCAATGTACTTTCAGGAGATGAATTGAATTCTCCAGCTCAATTATCTGTGCTACTTTTGCATTTGTTAAAAGCAAATTCTACTCTTTTCTAAATATTAAACAAAACTTTATAGATGATCAGTCAGTTTTTTCATTTTCAGGTAATCAACCACATTCTTTACATCCTGCGATTTATCACGTCTGCAAATCAGGAGAGCATCTTCTGTGTTGATTACTATTATATTGTCTACTCCAACGACAGCTGTGAATTTTTTAGGAGAGTATATATAAGAATCATTTGTATTCTGACAGTATGCTTTACCAACTATTGCATTCCCATCCTCATCCTTTTCAGAAAGCTGATATACTTCTTCCCAGCTGCCAACATCACTCCATGTAAAACTGCCTCTAGTTAAGTATACTATTTCAGATTTCTCCATTACACCATAATCAATTGATATACTCTTAAGCTGTCCATAAACATTGCTTAACACCTTTTCAAACTGCGGAGTATCAAGACTTTCTTCTATCTGTAAAAGTCCTTCAAATAATTCAGGCATATGAAGCTTAATCTCGTTTAATATAGAATCAATTCTCCATATAAACATGCCGCTGTTCCAAAGGAAATCTCCGCTCTCAATGAACCTGACCGCAGTAGCATAGTTTGGTTTTTCAGCAAATGTAAGTACTTTATAAATGTTATCCTGGGCGGGTTTTTCATCAATCTGGATATAGCCATAACCGGTTTCAGGACGAGTAGGAACTATACCAATAGTTACTAAACCCTTTGATTTATATGCAAATTCAGCTGCTGATTTAAGTGTATTCTGGAAATCTTCCTTTTCCTTTATTATATGGTCTGCAGGAAGAGTAAGAATTACAGCTTCTTTGTCTTTTTTCCCAACTATTATTGAAGCCAGGCCTATTGCTGCGGCAGTATTCTTACCAAAAGGTTCATCAACAATGTTCTCTGCCGGAATCTCCGGAAGCTGATTCTTAATTTCAAGCTTCTGGATCTTATTCGTAATTATATAAATGTTTTCTTTCTTTACTAAACCATCTAATCTGTTAACAGTGTCCTGAATCATTGAATTATTTCCAAATATCTTCAGTAACTGTTTTGGTTTTTTCTCTTTACTTCTAGGCCAGAATCTTGAGCCAATTCCTCCAGCCATTATTACTGCATATAATTCCATTAATTATCCTCTATTATAGATTCTGAATTCTTTTACCAAATTCTTCTGCTTTGTTCAGATAGGTTGTTATATCAACTTCCTTGCCTCTAACAACTGCTACGATTACAATCAAAGCAGCCCTCATGCCAGAAACGGTTTCCTTATCCGCATTTAATTTACCTTCTCCGATAAGTCTTAGTCCTCTGCCAAATATTCTGTGCATCCCTGCTATAATATCGAAACCAATATTTGCAGACAGTTCAGCATTTTCTTTTATGATCTTATAATACCTTTGTACCTGCTCAATCGATACCTGATTTTGAACTATATTTTTAAGAAAAAGATCTATCTCTTTTATAGGAGTTAATATCTTTTCTTCATAGTTCTCAAATAGCAATGGACCTGATTTTTTTTCGCTTTCTAAGAGATAATCTTCCCTGGTTTTTGTATTTCCGTCCTCTGCTTTACCATTCCCATTTTTAACACTGCTGCTTATTGTGACATCTCCGGTACGTTCAATCTTTTCCCTGTTTCTTTGAATATCCTGAGCTGATTTTGCAGCTTCTTCTATTTTAAGTGACTTATTTTTCTCTTCAGCTGTGTTTTTATCAGTATTATCTAATTTACCACTGTTAAGATCTTTTACATGTGTATCCTTCATGCTCTTTAGAATTTGCTTAAAACTTTGAGGAGTAACTTTTTCAAGCAAGCTGCTAAGGTCTTTTACAAGCGAGTAACTATGTTCTTTGAATTTTTCAGAGATTTTAATAAAATCCACCTTTGATTTTGCTATATAATTAAATATTTCACCTAATCTGATTGCAAAGGTAGATAACTCAGTAATTTTTTTCATACTTGCTATTTCACTTTCCAGATCTGCAGCCTGGCATATGTGTTCCCTAAGCAAAGATACGACTTCAATTTTTTCAGTGTTAAGCCTTAAATTATTGGCAGCTGAGGTAATACACTGAACAATATACTGCCGGATTAAATCCATAATCTACTCCACATAAACTCGTGGAACTCGCTTACTGATATTACAGGTGATCTCATATGGGATTGTGTTAAGTAACTTTGCCCAATCCCAGGCAGTTATTTCAAGATTTTTTTTCTTCCCAAGGAAAATTACTTCATCATTTGCTTTTATATTCGAGTCATTTACATCGAACATAATCCTATCCATACAAACCTGTCCAACCTGCGGGTATAATTTCCCTTTAATTATTGCCGATACCCGGTTTGTCAATCCCCTTACAAAGCCATCGGCATAACCGGCCGGTACAGTTGCAATTTTCGTATGTTGTTTTGCTATATATCTTCTGCCATAGCTTACTGAATCGCCTGGGGCTGCATTGTTTACATTAGTAACTTTTGAAACTAATGACATTACAGGTTTTAATTTAATCGACTCTGTGGTTTCTAATGATGGATAATACCCATATAATGCTATTCCCGGTCGAACCATATCAAAGTACGCCTCAGGCATATCAATTATCGCCCCGCTGTTTGCAGAATGAGCCAGGCCATAGTTTACTCCTTCAGTTTTAAGCGTAGTCACTATCTCTCTGAATCTGCTTAATTGTAAATTCGCAAAAGTCTTATCAGTTTCATCTGAAGTTGCAAAGTGAGTATAGATGCCGTCAACAATAATCTTAGAGTCTTTGGCAACTTCCTTTATAAAATCAACGGCCTTGCCTGATAATACACCAAGTCTGCCCATCCCTGTATCTATCTTTATGTGTACCTTAATTTTCTTTTTCCCCGGTAAGGCCTTTTTCAGTAAATCAATATGAGCCCTTTCAAAGACAGTAGGGATAATGTCATATTTTACAAATAATCCTGCCTCATCAATCCCTACAGGGGCAAAAGTAAGTACAGGTTGTTCAACTTTACTCTTCTTAAGTTCAATTGCCTCTTCAAGTAAAGCTACAGCATAATAATCAGGTTTTTTTTCGCCAAGAGTATTTAATGCTTTGACGCAATTGATCATACCATGTCCGTAAGCGTCTGCTTTTACTACAGCCATTACTTTCGAGTTCTTAACTTTTTTTCTGATATTTAGATAGTTGAATTTTAGATTTGAATAATTTATAATTGCTTGTGTTGGTCGCATGAGATTCTAAAATGTTTTTTTAATTCCGTAAAATATACTTCTAATTGAAGTGATAATCAATTAAAACTGCTGAATATTTAAATCTCCATAAGATAATAAAACAACAGCTTACTGGTAATTCTTTTTCGCCCCACTTGTTCAATATCCTTATTTTTATCTTTTATGGTTCAGTTCGTATGTATAAATTATTTATATTATTCAACTGAGAGCATTACCCAAATTACATGTTTAACATTATTAAATTAGCACCATAAATAAACATTTGCATCAGAACTTTTTGTGCCTCAATTTATTCGGTAGTCATAGTTGATTTTTGATGCATTTAGATCGCCTGCATCAATTAGAACTTTATGTTATTAATTGTCGTTTTTAATTAAAAGGTAATTAACCAAATAATTTGAAAGAAAAACAATGATTGGATTTAGATTCACCGACTATAAGCCTGAACCAGGCAATGAAGGGACTTTTGAATCGCTATTGAATTTATTTCTTCAACTGCTGACAATGACCTCCGGCAATGTTTCAGAAGCTTTGAACCTTCTTAACCAACTTGATGCTAAATATAATCTTACCAGTGATGAATATGGAATTGGGGATTTTATACAGGAGCTTAAAGATAAGGATTATCTGCGGGAGGAAGAATCCAACCCGGGGGTTTATGTTATTACATCAAAGTCCGAGCAGTCCATAAGACGCCGCTCGCTTGAAGAGGTATTCGGGAAATTGAAAAGGTCAACTGCCGGTAATCATCAAACCCCTTTATCAGGACTTGGAGATGAAAAGACCTCCGATAGAAGAGATTATCAGTTTGGTGATGCACTTGACCAAATTGACATGACTGACTCAATAAAAAATGCACAGATTAATCATGGCATTTATGATTTTACTTTGACCGAAGATGATCTTGAAGTGGAAGAACGCGAATATAAAACAATTACCTCAACTGTTCTTATGATAGATATTTCCCATTCCATGATTCTTTATGGTGAAGATAGAATAACACCAGCTAAGAAAGTTGCTATGGCATTTGCTGAATTAATTACTACAAAGTTTCCAAAAGACACTCTTGATATTATTGTCTTCGGGAATGATGCCTGGCCGATTGAAATTAAAGATCTGCCCTATCTTCAGGTAGGTCCATATCATACTAATACCTATGCCGGACTTGAATTAGCAATGGACATTTTAAGAAGGCGCCGAACCGGTAATAAACAGATATTTATGGTAACAGATGGTAAACCTACGTGTCTTAAAGAAGGATTAAAATATTACAAAAACAGCTTTGGAATGGACAGGAAAATACTTAATAAAACACTTGACCAGGCAGCTAAGTGCCGCCGCATGGGAATAACTATAACAACTTTCATGATTGCTAAAGACCCCTACCTACAGAATTTTGTACGTGATTTTACAAAGATTAATAACGGCAAAGCATTTTACAGCAGTCCG
>JBLNEL010000109.1:0-5349 GCA_050262615.1 Bacillota bacterium | reverse complement strand
ATACATATTTACCCGGTATAATTTATGTGTGCCCTAAAATTAAAAAAAATGAGCGGCAAATTAAAGATACCTGGTAAAGCTAACTTGATTTAAGGTCAAAGACAACTATTTCCGGTGTTGAATTATATCTGATGGGAATAACCGACATGCCGAATCCCCGGGTTACATAAAGCAGAGTATCCTTTAGCCTGAAGGCCCCTTTTACATATTTTGTTTCAAGTAACGTTGGTGTCAGGTTCTTAAATGGAAACAAAAATGTTATCTGCCCGCCATGCGTGTGACCGGCAAGCATCAGGTCGTACTGTTTTTCAACGGCTTTTGAGATCAGCCTGTCGCCTGGCTGATGTGTAAGCAGTATCCTCAGATTCTTATTTCCCCCCTCTGAGGTCAGATTTTCAAGCGTATGCTCATCAATTCTTTCCCTGTAAGTATTTGTAATAAATGATATAAGGATCTTTGAGGATTTAATATTTATGGTCAGATTCTTATTATCAAGCATTGGAATTCCATTCTGACTTAAAGCTTCTGTAATTTCACGTATGCTCTTTTGCTGATCATTTCTGTAAGCCCAGAAATCATGGTCCCCTATACAGGTATATACTCCATACTTCGCTTTAATTTGTCCAAGTTCATTTGCAGCAAATTTGATATAATCAGGTCCCCGGCTAATCATATCTCCTCCAATAAGCACCAGATCGGCATGTATCTGATTTACTTTTTCTATAAACCTTCCTAGTCTGCTGCCGTTTGTAACAACATCTGCGTGTATATCTGATATAAACAATATCTTGAATTCATTCATCTCATTTGGAAGATTCTGTTTTTTATATTCGACCTTCTGTACAGGAAATATATTATAATCATAGATTATCCTTACAGGTACATATATAATAAAAAAGACCACCAGCACCAGCACGGCTTTTGCCTCTATAGATTTCCATACCTCTTTTTTACTTAAATATAGAGGTAACAGTATCAGCTTTATAAGATCAAACAGGAAAAGAAAAAGACCGATCTGAAGTGTAATAAGAAAGATCATAAATGTTGGGTAGACGACCAGGAAATTGAACGTCAGACTATTCTGCATCGGATAATTGCCGGCTGAAAACGTAACCCTAAGCCAGAAAAGTATAAACAAAATAAAATAAACATTAAAAATGATCAGAAATATTGTTATTCCGATCTTGGTCTTTCTGCCATATAACGTCGGAAACAGCTGCCTGATCGTGGCAATTACTTTTTTAATGCAGTATAGCTGGCTTACTATGGCTAAAAGGATAGTAATAGCTACCAGTACTGTAAAAGACATAATTAATTCAACTTTCTAAGCAGATTAAAATTGCTCTTTCTAAAAAACTATATAAATGGATAAATTCACAAATCAGGAGGGGTCCGGGAACAATTTATTTTGGATAAATTGATAATCATTCAGATCTGATTAACAATTAATAGAAAGCAGACTGAAACTAAATGACATTTCAGATCTGCTAGATAAAACAACCAAAAATAACTGTAAAATATTTTTACATATTAAGTTTAATTATATTAATTTAACTTAAAATTTTATAAATCAGTTCCAAAGAATTCTTCCAGTGTCATATCTGACCAATCCCCCGAAATCGGTTTATATGGTACCCCGGATATTCCAGGATCCCCTGGAGCTGATGTCAGATCTTCATCTGTCGGAATATATTCTGAATTATCAGGATCACCGCCAAAAATCTCAGAGGTTGTGGGGATATATCCGGAAGCCCTTTCAAAAAATGCAATCGGCCTTCCATCGTTGTCATATATTGCCCCTTTATCAAATGAACCAAGTATCTCATCATCATTTGAATAAACAATATTCTCTTCTATTCTCCCTAGAGGCTTTCCGCTTTTGCTTATCAATTTGTCTTCTTCCAGATATAACCGGGCTTCACCGGTCTGATCATATAGCCATTCTCCAATCATATCCAAATTCCCCTTTTCTATGTGTAAAACGTCTAATGAAAAAGTCTCTAATGAGAATTAAATGTCTGATGACAAGTATATTAAAGACAGAATTCTTCTAATATTTTTGGAAAAAGTTTAAAATAATACAAGGCATAAAAATATAGTTTGATAAGCGGCTATAGTATGATAAACAGCTAAATTTAAAATAAAAATGGCTCACTATAAATGAGCCATTATTTTCAGTTTCCTGATTATTCAGTAATAAATAAAATATTCTTTATTGTCTAGTTTTCATTTACCTGAAATTCAGAAGTAAAATGGAAAGTTATTCCAGGATTATTTTCAATCGCTTTTTTCAATAACCACTCTGATTCGGCAAAATATACCATATTTCCTTCTTTGTCATAAGCAATATTTTCCGGTTTATAACGCGTAAAGTCCTCAATTTTCTTTTTATCCTCAGCTGTAATCCAGCAGGCCCTTATAAATCCAAGCGGTCTGAATCGGCAGGAAGCACCGTATTCATTCTGCAGCCTGTATTGAATAACATCAAACTGAAGTTCTCCAACTGTGCCGACTATTTTTCTGTTGCCCAGCTGCTGAATAAAAAGCTGCGCAACACCTTCATCTGTAAGCTGCTGAATCCCTTTCTCCAATTGCTTTGTTTTCATTGGATCTGTATTTATCAGCTCCTTGAAGATCTCAGGCGAAAAACTTGGAATTCCCTTGAACATGAACTTTTCACCTTCAGTCAGTGTATCTCCTATTTTGAAATTGCCTGTATCATATAACCCTACAACATCACCCGGAAATGCCTCATCAACTATATTTTTTTCCTGCGCCATAAATGTTGCCGGACTTGAAAAACGGAAACTTTTATCAAGCCTTACATGATGGAAGAATTTATTGCGCTCAAACTTTCCTGAACATATCCTTAAGAACGCTATCCTGTCGCGGTGCCTTGGATCAAGATTTGCATGAATCTTAAAAACAAAACCTGAGAACTGTTCCTCATGCGGCTCAATTGTGCGGGAATCAGACAGCCTGCTTTTTGGCGTAGGTGAAACCTCGATACATGTATCAAGCAGTTCCTTAACGCCAAAGTTATTAATAGCACTTCCGAAGAAAACCGGAGCAATATCGCCGCTAAGATAGGTTTCTCTTTCAAATTCATCATAAACACCCTCTATCAGACGTACATCATCTTTCAGCTGGTTTACATTATCTATCCCCAGATTCGCTAAAAGAGCTTCATCGTCAAGATCATTTATAACAAGAAGATTATCATCGAGTGTCTGTTTATTAGGTCTGAATAGATTAAAACTTTTATTATAGAGATTATAAACTCCCTTAAATCCCTGTCCGCGGCTTACCGGCCAGCTTAATGGACGCACTCTGATATCAAGTTTTTGTTCAAGCTCATCTAATAGTTCAAAAGGATCACGCCCTTCACGGTCTAATTTGTTGATGAATATTATAACCGGAGTTTTTCTCATGCGGCATACTTCCATCAGACGCTCAGTCTGCGGCTCTACTCCCTTTACACAGTCTACAACAAGAATAACACTATCTACTGCCGTCAGCGTACGGTATGTGTCCTCGGCAAAATCCTTATGACCTGGTGTATCAAGCAGATTTATACGAATATTGTTGTAGTCAAATGACATAACCGATGTAGCAACAGAGATACCTCTCTGCTTCTCAATTTCCATAAAGTCACTTGTAGCTGATTTCTTTATTTTATTAGATTTAACAGCTCCGGCTACCTGAATAGCACCTCCAAAAAGAAGGAACTTCTCTGTCAGTGTGGTTTTTCCGGCATCCGGGTGACTTATTATAGCCAGAGTCCGTCTTTTATTTATTTCTTTAATATTGCTCATAAATTGTAATAATTCCTGAATGTAAATCTATTTATAAGAACCGTATTTAAACGGCAAATAATTGGAAAAAATTCAAATATCTGGGGTAAGATCCGTTACCTCCGCTCAGTTTAAATAATTAAACAGAGGAAACTCCCAAAAAGGTAAGAAGGCTAATAGAATTGCTCTAAAACCAGAATATGCTTATTGTATTTGCAAATTAAATTTAACATAAAACAAAAATACAAAAAAAATCATTTTTTTCCTATGCTAAATGAAATACATATTATACCGTAACTAACCTCTTACTGTGGCTAACTTGTACCTTAACTGTGAACTTTGCCGGACAATAATCAAAATGGTCGCAAAACACTGTTAGGCAGAAATACAGGAAGTTCTGATAATTTACCTTAAATTAGTGCAATAAATGGTTATTATAAATAACAAAGAACAGGAGACAGTATGGAAAATATATATGTTATTGCGGGTGCAACCGGAAATACCGGCCATTTAATAGCTGAAAATCTGCTTGATAACGGAAAGAAAGTGCTTGCTATTGCAAGAAACCAGGATAAACTTAAAACGCTCATCGGCAAAGGGGCTAAAATACTGGCTGGTGATATTATGGATACTGAATTCCTGAAAAAATCACTTAAAGAGGCTACGGCTGCCTATCTGCTTATCCCTCCAAGCTACCAGCAAAAAGATTTCAGGGCATACCAGAATAAGGTAACTGAATCATTTGTTAATGCACTTGAGGGTAGCGCTGTTAAATACATCGTAGCCCTAAGCTCAATTGGCGGACATATGAAAAAAGGGGCAGGTGTCGTACAGGGATTGCATGATTTTGAAGAAGCATTAAAAAAACTGAAAGATATAAACATCCTGATCCTAAGACCTGGATACTTTATGGAAAACTTCTTCGGTTCTATAGAAATGATTAAAAATATGCATGTTTTGGGCTCTCCAACAAAAGCCGATGTTCCTGTCCCAATGGTGGCTACCAGGGATATAGCTGAAATTGCATCAAATCATCTGCTGAAACTTGACTTCTCCGGCACTGTAGTTCAGTATGTCCTGGGACCAAGGGATATGACCTTTAATGAAGCTGCTTCTGTTTTAGGAAAGGCAATTGGCGTAAATGATCTGAAATATGTTCAGTTTCCTTATGAAGATGCAAAAAAGGCAATTGTCCAGTCGGGACTTTCTGAAAGCACTGCCGAAGCGTTCGTTGATTTGAGCAGGGCTTTTAACTCCGGCGAGGCATTAAATGATCACGTAAGAACTTTTGAGAATACAACTCCGACTTCTCTGGAGGACTTTGCTAAAGAATTTGCTGCAGTCTATAACTCCTGAGAAATTCATTGATAAACTTAGTAAATAATGCAGAGAAGCCGGATCTGAATATCCGGCTTCTCTGAAAAGAACTTTATTTTACGGCAAGTCTTATTTTAGTACCGGAAGGATTAGTCCTGAAGAATGTTCACCTGAGTGGTAAAGACGGTGAACAGCTTTCTGAAAGTCAGATTCCTTTGCTTTATAAATGTTAACAAAT
>JBLNEL010000108.1:0-3085 GCA_050262615.1 Bacillota bacterium | reverse complement strand
GCCTTAAGTCAGGCAGGCTCTAATGTAATAGTTTGTGATGTGAATGAGGATGAATGCAGAAAATTTGCAGCTACACTTCCCGAATCATCAATTGGCGTTTGTCTGGACGTTACCAGTCCGGAATCACTTAAAAACGCAAAGAGTAAAATATTAAGTGAGTTCGGTTGTATTGATGTACTTGTAAACAATGCAGCAATAAATGACATGTTTGAAGATCCCAAAGCTTCTACTGATCAGTCACGTTTTGAGAATTATCCGCTTGAGATGTGGAAAAGATCTATCGAAGTCAATCTTACAGGTGTATTTCTTTGTTGCCAGGTTTTTGGAAGCTATATGTCAGAACAGATGAGAGGTAGTATAATAAATATTTCATCAACATATGGGATTGTAGCCCCGGATCAGTCAATATATGAAAAAGATGATGGCAGTCAGGATTTTTTTAAGCCCCCGGCATATTCTGCTGCCAAAGGAGGGGTGATAGCTTTAACCAGATACTTGGCCTCTTACTGGGGAAGAAGAGGTGTTAGGGTAAACGTACTTTCGCCAGGCGGTGTTGAAAACAAACAGAAGGATTATTTCATAAATAATTATTCAAAAAGAACACCTTTAGGAAGAATGGCTACCTCAACAGACTATAAAGGGGCAGTAGTTTTTCTTGCAAGTGATGCTTCTGAATATATGACAGGGGCAAATTTAGTCGTTGATGGTGGTTGGACTGCGTGGTAAATACATATAAAGGTAAATACTTTAAGCTTCTGATGTACTGCTTTGAATATAAAGGCAGAGCAGGCAGCAACATAAATCAATAAAATAAACCGGAGACTACAAACAATGTCAATCGACAAGCCTCAGATAAGCAAGGAGGTTATAGAAAAAGCTAAAAAGATCAAATTTGTTCTTACCGACAGCGATGGAGTGCTTACTGATACTGGTGTATACTACTCAGAGTCAGGCGAAGCAATGAAGAGGTTTTCAATCCGAGATGGGATGGGGGTAGAAAGACTAAAGCGTCTTACAGGTATTTCTACTGGTATAATTACGGGCGAGAATTCCGAAGCCGTAAAAAGAAGGGCAGAAAAGCTTGATATATTTGATCTTTATCTTTACTGTAAGGACAAAGCTGCTGAATTAAAAAAGATACTATTAGAAAAGAAGCTAGATTCACATGAGATAGCTTATATTGGCGATGATGTGAACGATCTTGAAATCATTTCTAAGGCAGGTCTTAGTGCCTGTCCTAACGATGCGGTTATCGAAGTAAAAGAGGTGGTCGATTTTATCTGCGAGAATAAGGGCGGCAATGGAGCTTTCAGGGAGTTTGCCGAATTGATAATAAGTGCAAAAATCGGTTAATCATAATAAAGGATGAGGCAACGTGATGAATAAAGGTGCTAAAGTGAAAATAGGTCGAAGGTTTGTTGGTGATAGTCAGCCTGTTTATATCATAGCTGAGATTGGAATAAATCACAATGGTTCTCTTGAATTAGCAAAAAAGATGATTGACGGCGCTGTTTTTTCAGGTTGTGATGCAGTAAAATTTCAGAAAAGAACACCCGAGATTTGTGTTCCAAAAGACCAGTGGGAAATCGAGCGTGATACTCCCTGGGGGAGAATGAGCTACATAGATTACAGAAGAAAAGTTGAATTTTCCAAAGAGCAGTATGCAGAGATTGATCGTTACTGCAGAGAAAAAGGAATTGACTGGTTTGCCTCTTGCTGGGACGAAGAGTCTGTTGATTTTATTGAGCAGTTTGATCCGGTATTATACAAGGTTGCTTCTGCTACAATAACCGATTTGGATCTGATCTCGAAGGTTAAGTCTACCGGGAAGCCTGCCATAATTTCGACCGGAATGTCAACCATCGAAGAAATCGACAGTGCAGTTAAGGAATTTGGAAGAGAAGATCTCATGATAGCACATTCTACTTCCACTTACCCCTGTATGCCCGAGGAATTAAATCTGCGAATGATTCTTACATTAAAGGGGATGTATCCAGATGTACCAGTTGGTTATTCGGGGCATGAAACAGGTTTAGCGCCTACCTGGGCTGCAGTTGCACTGGGAGCGACATTTGTAGAACGGCATATTACGCTTGACCGGGCAATGTGGGGGACAGATCAAGCTGCATCGGTCGAAATTGTTGGCCTTTACCGCCTGGTAAGCAACATACGTGATATTGAAAAGTCAATGGGAGATGGAATAAAAAAGGTTTATATGAGTGAAATGAGCGCATTAAAGAAACTACGGAAAAAAATCAGCCATCAACATGTTATGAAAGCCGGATAAGATGCCACTCGGGAGAATACAGATAATTACTACGCTGATAATAATTTTTGCTGCGCTTCTGATTATTGTTCTAGAGAGGATTTTTCCCTACAATAAGGGGCAGAGACTATTCAGAGATGGGTTATTAGATGATTTTATATTCTACAATGGACTTCAGAATTTCATTCTAGGACTTATAATTTCATCAATAATCTCCTTTATTGACAAGTCTACTGATATTTCGAGGCATCAATTTATTAGTAGCTGGCCAATCTGGCTGCAGGTGAGTTTTTTTGTCTTAACGCACGATTTTTATATTTACTGGTTTCACCGGCTTCAGCACAATTCTAAGGTTTTATGGCGGATACATGAAGCACATCATTCAAATACAAATATTGATTGGCTTGCCGGTGCCCGGTCTCATGCACTGGAAATATTAATTAATCAGACAATTGAATTTGCTCCTATTGTACTATTGGGAGCTGCCCCTGAAGTTGCCTTATATAAAGGAGCTATTAGTGCTGTTTGGGGAATGTACATCCATTCCAACATAAATATACATTCAGGTCCGCTTCAATATATTATTAATGGTCCTGAAATGCACCGCTGGCATCATTCAGATGGAAATGAAAGTGCCTATAACAGAAATTTTTCTACAAAGCTTGCTGTTTGGGACTGGCTTTTCGGTACTGCATTTTTCCCACGCAGGGAAAAGCCGGAAAAATTTGGCTTAGGCGGAATAAATTTCCCAAAGAATTATTTCAAGCAATTTATTTTTGCATTCAGGAAGTTTGAAAAGTAAATCAGCTAAAAAAAAAT
>JBLNEL010000107.1:0-4935 GCA_050262615.1 Bacillota bacterium | reverse complement strand
CAGATCTAAAATGATGAAACCCCGGTTTTATATAATATATAAACAAAATCGGAATTTTGCCCCCGTGCCTTAAAGTAATAATTAAGGATCTTTTTTCTTTCAATATATGATTTTACTGAAGATTTGCATAAAACTTACTATTTTAAAGTAAATACAATTCATTATGATATAAATTTCTATTAACAGACGGCATTTTTTAGAATGAGTTCAAATAATTTATCTGTAAAATTCGCTCTTTTATTACTTCTTGCTGCATTAATTATTTCTGGTTGCTCCTCATCTTCCCCCGAATTGGTTAACCTGGGTAGAACAAAAAGACAAATTGCTTTTTACTATGAAGCCGGCAAATACCAGGCTGAGGTAAACAAGATCATTGCCGATGCAATTGTAAGCTTCAGTAAAATAGATATTCAGGATAGTTCAGCTGTTGTTTTTGACGTAGATGAAACTGCACTTTCAAATTATGAAGCAATAAAGGACGTTGATTTCGGGTACGTCCCTTCATTATGGGATGAATATATACTTCAGGCTAAAGCCCCTGCTAATGAAGAAGTGAAAAGCCTCTATAACTGGCTCCTGCAGAAGAAAGTACATATAATTTTCTTAACCGGAAGAAATCCTGAACATTATGAGGCAACTTATAAAAACCTTGTTTCTGCCGGATATACTAAGTTCGATACTCTTATCGTACGCTCAAAAAACACACTGGATACCCCTGCCGGAGTCTTTAAGAGCATAGAAAGGATAGTCTTGTCTCAAATAGGATATAAAATTGTAGGTTCTGTAGGCGACCAGCCCAGCGACTTCCAGGGCGAATTCCCAGGTACAGTCCGTGTAAAACTTCCTAATTATATGTATATGGTAGATTAATTCTTATCTATATATATATAAGAATAAATATGCCCCTTTAAAACCCGTAGCCAGTTTATCTTACTTTTGCCTGGGTATTCTTCAGGCAAAGACTTAATGGTCTCTGGACCAGGTGGCAATTAAGTCTTTTTCCGGCTACATCATTTAGTAGTTTTCTTCCTTCTGGAGAAAATTAACCTTATATTTTCAAACATTTTCCTAAAGCTTTATCCGGACTTCCAGCTTCGGTCTTGTTTAATTAAATATCAGGATGATAAATTTATTATGAAAAAACTCTTTTTACTGTTTATTGCCGCTTTTTCTTTTGCTTCTGCGCAAACTATTAGCTGGACAGACGTTACAAGCTCCTATACTCTCCAGGTTCCGGGCTTGAAGGTCTACAAGGGAGTGCGCAGTTCTCCGCAGTTATCAGCATATTACTTTGACGTTGACCTTAATAATCCGAAAATTGCTATCCGTCCATATCTTACCAGTTCTTTAGGCACTGTACCTGAATTATTGAAAAGGTTTGGCGCATATGCTGCTGTAAACGGAGGATATTTCGGCGGCACAAGTTCATATTCTGCAGTTGTTTATCCCTTTGAGGTAAAAGCACAAAATATCTCAGCTCTTACACGCAGCTCTAAAACATACCCTGTAATGAGAAGTTTTTTCGGCGTAAAAAAAGACGGTTCGATGGCTATCGACTGGATATATCATTTCGGAGCTGCAGTAACTGATATCTACAAGTTTAATGATCCCATTCCCTATACATTGGATGATCCGGCACCTAAAGCGGCTCCACAGAAAACAAGCGGAATACCATATGATAACCTGCTTGTTGGTATAGGCGGCGGCCCGACCTTGGTTAAAAACGGTAAGGAACGCATTACTTATAACGAAGAGATCCTTTGGGGCTCAGGAGTTTATTTAGATGACTACAGGCCTAGGACAGCGGTTGGCTATACTAATAACAAACATGCAATTATTCTCTGCGCTGATAACCTGCAGTTAAAGGAATTACCATCAATTTTTATAAGTTTAGGCTGCACTGAAGCTATGAACCTCGATGGCGGGGGGTCAACTGAAATGTCTATTGGAAGTCAGGACCTGATTACTTCCTCAAGACCATTGCCGGCAATTCTGGCAATTGTAAATCCCGATTCATTAAATCTGCCGAAGACCCCTGTCTTTCAGAAAATTATTGATACCGGCGATAAAGATGCCTCGGTTACAGGAAGCTGGATAACTTCGGCAAACGCCGGATACTATGGCTCTACTCCATCAATGCTTGCAGGTGTAGGTGACGGAAGCAGTTATGTTACCTTTAAGCCTAACCTTGCTGTCTCAGCTCAATACGAAGTATATGGCTGGTGGGTAAGCTCAGGCAACCGTGCAAAGGATACTCCATATATTATTAAACATAAAAACGGCACTGATACCGTAAGAACTGACCAATCATCCAATGGTTCAATGTGGAGTTTAATTGGAAAATTTACATTCAGCGCAGATACAACTGACAGAATAATTATCTCGAATGCCGCAAAAAATGGTTCATATGTTGTGGCAGATGCTATTAGATTGGTTTCCTACGACCCATCGACAGCAACTGCAGTTGAAGATAATAATGTTAAAGTAACTGAATACAGGCTCAGTCAAAACTATCCGAATCCTTTTAACCCCTCGACCAGGATCTGCTATTCTGTTCCGATAGAAGGCTATGTGACACTTAAGGTCTACGACATCATTGGAAATGAGATAGCCACTCTTGTAAGTGAAAGAAAACCAGCCGGAAGTTATGAGATCGGGTTTTCAGCTGACAGACTTTCAAGCGGTGTCTATTTCTACAGACTTAGTTCAGGAAATTTTACTGATACTAAAAAATTGATATTGGTAAAATAATAAAAACAAACCGGCTTTAATTTTTATATAATTTCACTCCATCCAAATGCGCTTGCCTGCTGAAAGTTGTCCTGTACCTGAAGTTACAGGCAGGCGCAGGGATTAAAAGATAAATATTTCAAGAGAAAGAGAAGCTTTTTAGCGCGTTAAAACGATTTTTCAGCCTTTCATCCGATTACTTAATTTTCCTCTCAACTCTTCAATTTATATTTCGATTAATGATTTGCGGATATGTGATTAGTCGAAAAGCCTGAACCTGATGCTCTTAAGAATTTTTATTGTTAATGAAAATCATGCGGGTAGTGCTTTTTCCAGAAAATAGAGCCTAAATATTACCTTTTATTTGGTATTTGTATTTGACAAAGGCACAAAATTTTCTTAGGTTTTTCAGGTTAAATTTTACAGGATTGTCTGATTATTTAATCCATTTTTAACATGTGAAGTGCTTTTCACGCAAAGGAGAATTAAAAAATGAGATTAGTGTTACAAACTTTTCTTACTGTTCTTTTATTATTTTCCATCGAAGTCTTCGCTCAAACCGGTAAAATTTCCGGTACGGTAAAGGATTCCAGAACCGGCGAGACTCTGATGGGTGTTAACGTCATCGTTGAAGGTACCAAATTAGGTGCTGCTTCAAATATCGACGGTTTTTATGCGGTCTTAAATGTTCCGCCTGGTACTTATACTGTTAAAGCTTCTTTAATTGGATATAATGCTACCTCAGTTACTAATGTCAAGGTCTATATCGACCAGACAACAAATCTCGACCTTCAGCTTACAGAAACCTCAATTACTACTTCAGAAGTTGTAGTAGTTGCACAGGCTCCTGTTGTGCAGAAGGACGTTTCATCAAGCAGTGTTAACCTTGATAGCAAGTCTATTGAAAATCTGCCTACCGTCAGCGTTGCTACAGTAGTCGGTCTTCAGGCTGGTATCGAAGGCGGCACTATCCGCGGCGGTTCGAGCGATCAGTCAAACTATCTGCTCAATGGTGTCTCTCTTAAAGATGAGAGAACCAATTCGCCTTATACTAACTTAAGTACAACAAATATCGAGGCTGTTCAGGTTTTAACCGGTGGTTTTAACGCTGAATACGGTAACATCCGTTCAGGTCTTGTAAGCGTTGTAACTAAAGAAGGTTCAACTGACCGTTTTACAGTAAACTTTGTAGGCCGCTACAGGCCGGCAGCTCCAAAACATTTCGGTATGTCACCTCAGGATCCAAATGCATTCTGGATGAGACCTTATGTTGATGACGCAGTTGCATGGACAGGTACAAAGAACGGCGCATGGGATCAGTTCACTCAGAATCAGTATCCTGATTTCCAGGGGTGGAATGCTTACTCAGCTCAGATGTTCCGCGATAACCCGGCTACAGCTCTTACTCCTCAGGAACTCCAGAAACTCTGGCTCTTCCAGCATAGAAGAGATACCGAAATCAAAAAACCTGATTATGATATCGATCTGTCAGTTGGCGGATACTTCCCTGGTATAAGCAAACAGCTTGGAAATTTAAGATTTATGGCTTCTTATAAAGGAACAAGAAGTATGTATATTGTTCCTCTTTCACGCGATGCTTATTCAACCCAGAACTTCCAGTTAAGATTGACCTCTGATATTGGTCAGGGAATGAAACTTAACGTTGAAGGCCTTATCGGAAGTGATCAGGGTACAACTTCAAGCGGTGACGGTTCTGCAAGCACATTTACTTCATCTTACGGAATCGCATCAAGCTTAAGCTATTTCTCACAGTTTAAAACAATCGAAAACAGACTATTTACTGATGATTATTTCTCACCAACAGCTTCTTATACAAATAACGTTGCTGCCAAGTTTACTCATGCTTTATCTGCTAACAGCTTTTATGAAGTTACAGTAAGCAGATTCAGCCGTAAATGGGAAACTGGTCCTGGCAGACTGAGAGATACTACAAAAATTTATAAGTTCGGAAACAACACATGGGTTGACGAAGGTCCATACGGTTTCTGGGAATCCCCAACAACCGGTGTTGATAACTTCAGAATGAGCGTCGGTTTCTCTAACGCACGCGACAGTAGTAAATTTAACTCATATAATGCTAAGTTCGAGCTCTTGCGTTCCTGTGGATATGAGGTTGAACTCATGGACACGGGCTGCTGCGGCATGGCAGGGACCTTTGGTTATGAGACCGAGCATTACGAGGTT
>JBLNEL010000106.1:0-5692 GCA_050262615.1 Bacillota bacterium | reverse complement strand
TTTTCTTTTTCATTTTTGTTTTTCCTTACTTCTTGTGAAGAAGATTTTACTCCAAAAGCTCAGTTCAGACAATACTATGTCCTTAATTGTGCCATCGGAGTTGAGGATCCGGCAAATCCTTATGCTCCTTTGCATGAAATAAAGGCTGTAGTAAATAAAACTTATGATCAGGATGGCTTTATACCTACCGGCTCAGGATTCCAGTTGGTCAGAGATGTAAACTTATCCATTATAAAAAAATCTGAACAATTTTATTTTACTGATACTTTGAAGACAAAGGAAGGCTTCTCACTTTTAGATTATTATACACCGGTAAAATCTCCGAAATTGTTTCCGCTTGATAAGATTCGGATTTCTGCCGTAATGCCTGATGGAGTTACTGTCTCAGCGGAAAGTACCGTGCCGCTTATGCTTTCACTTGAATTTGCTTATGAATTTGTCCATGGAATAACTCCAAACGTAAATCAGTTCCTGGCAGGTAAAGGCGTTACTGTTACTTGGGAAAATAATTATTCTGACCATCTCTTGTTTCCGGAAATGTCTATCCCTTACAGGATTATAAGCACTGGCCAGACATACTCTCTCAGTGTACCACTGAAATATATTCAAAAAGATGGGAAAAGGGTTCCGCTTTATACTTCTGCTGTTAAGAACGAATCTGTTACTTTCGAGTTTGAGGCGATTGATTCTGCATTAGCTATGATCGCGTCTTTAGCACCTAAAAATGATATTGAGATCGGTAATTGTGAATTCAAGGTAATGGAATTTGATAATAACCTTTCCAACTATTATTCAAGTACAAATGGATACCTGGATTCTTATTCAGTCAGACTGGATGATAACATTTATACTAATATCAGAGGTGGTTTCGGAGTATTTGGAAGTTATTTTGTTAACCGTCTTAAATCTTATTTTGATAAAAGTTATATTGAATCCTTCGGTTATAAATACAGAAGATTTTAATAAAAAGTCACGGAGAATTATCCACTCTCCGGGACTTAAATGAATTACGAGAAGTTACCTTTCAAAACCTACTTTAACACAACCAGTTTCTTTGTTTCTGTATAACTTCCAGCAGTTAATGTGTACAAGTATAATCCGCTCGGAATATCTTTAGCATTAAACTTGACTGAATAATTTCCGGCTGACTTTTCTTCATTTACTAACGTTGCAATTTCCTTTCCTAAAATGTTATATACCTTCAGAGTAACATTTCCATTCTTAGGAATACTATATCCAATAGTGGTAGTGGGATTAAATGGATTTGGATAGTTTTGCTTCAGTGAATATTCCATGGGCACTGCAGCTGACACGTTTCCATTAACCGATGTTACACTCTGTGGCTGTATCGTGAAATTAATAACTGGATTAATGCCGCTATCGGTATTTAAGTCTACAAACTCCTTGCTGCTTTCTTTATATTCAAACATCTCAGCCGTTACACAATATGACCCGCTTGTAAGACCTTCAGCATAATACTGCCCGTTACCATCTGAAATCGCATAGGAAGCAAACTCACCTTTCCCATCAAGAATATATGACATGGCTCCATTAATTCCCTTCCCATTAGGATCTTTTATAAATCCTGAGATAATGCCTGAGCCTTTAACCTTTACTATCTTCTTTACCAGAAAATCCATGTTGTTAAGTACTGAGGTCTCTGTAACGGAAATTGTATCGGCAAATCTTCTGTCATATACTAGCTTTCCATCATATCTGTAAAATACTGGCATATATCCTGGCTTTGGAATTACCTGCAGCAAATACTTCCCTGGAATGAGATTCCCAATTAAATACTTACCAAGTGAATCCGTCAGAACACTTGTTTTTACATCCCGATATTTACTATCAGAAATTCTTAAGGCTACAACGCTGCCTGTCACTCCAACTGAAGCGCTGTCTTTAACCTGACCGCTTATTGAATTATTCAAAATTGGACGCTTCTCAGGAGTGAAATTTATGTCAGCCAAATTACCTGTAATTACCAGCTTATCAGCTTCCTGCAATGTTTTTTTGTTTTTATAATACTGCGGAAGATACTCACCACTTTCAGGTGAAGCAAAAACTACAACAGTATCATTACTTCTGACGGGAATTGAATAATTACCTGAATAGTCAGTAGCTCCTGAAATCAGGTTGCAAGCTTCCTTTTGTGCACCAAAAGTATTCAGGCGGAAGACCTGCACTTTAGCTCTTAAGGGCTTGGCATCTCCATTTTTTACACTGCCTTTAATATAATATACAACAGGAGGAGTGTAAGGTGCTAAAGACATTGTCAGTTCAACAGCCCCATTCTCTGTTACATTTACTAGTTTGGCTGATTCCCTGGATTTTGCGTTATCATAAAATTCCCCAATGTGTTTTTCTGCGGCTGCATAAACATAGTATGCCCCAGGTATTAGTTTTGCAGAAAATCTTCCTAAACTATCTGAAACAGCACCAATAAGATAAGAAACTGCTGTTGGAGAACTGGGCAGAAACTGGATCTTACCCCGCTGGACCGGCTTGTTGGTAGCGTCAGAAAGTAACAAACCTGTGATGGTTCCCTTAGCCGGCTCAGTAAAAGTCACAACTATATCAGCTTTGTTTGAAGGGTCACTTTCCTTTTCGTCTGGCCCGACCGCAGCAACATAATAAGTATATTTTTTCCCGCTTGTCACATTTTTGTCCAGGTAATAAGGGAAAAGACTGGATTTTTCAATCTTCTGAAATGTCCCGGGATCAGTAATTAATCCATCTTTGCGGTAAATTGCAAACTTTACAAGAATCTTGGCAGGATATTCCCAACTTAATTTAACCCCTTTCCCCATTTCAGGAACATTTACAGAAGCTTTCAGATTTATTGGGGCAGGAATTTGTGAATAAACCTGAGTAATTATTCCCGTCGAAAACAAAAAGACAAGCAACAATCCAATAGTATATTTTTTCATGTACTCCCCCTATGTGGATTTTATTATTATCATATTTGTCTGAAATTTTAAAAACTTTCCTACAAAAATGAAAAACTGTTCTTCAGGATTTAAACAAGCCTCTTGATTAAAAGGTTTAAACCTGTATTAACAATTTATAATTTGTATAAATTAAACACAAATAAATATTTTTCAGCAAAACTTCTTTTTATCTGGAAATTATTTACCCGCTTACACCTTCCCTGCCTGATCACCAGATGCATGATTTTATAAATAAAAAGCCACTTGGCCTTTTTAGACCAAGTGGCTTTGCTTATAATTTTATTGTAAATTTTCTTCTAAAAACTGACTGGAATAGTTACTTGAACATTGACTGGCTTCCCATCCTGCTTACCAGGCTGAAATGTTGTTTTTCTCACAGCTTCGGCTGCAGCCTCATCATAACCTGCACCTAAGCCCTTTGCTACTTCAGTCTTGGTTACATAACCATGATCATCAATATATGCCCTTACAACTACAACCCCTTTTAGCTTTTCTTTTACATTCCCTGGAGGGATTATTCTGGACTGTATCGCTTCAAGCCCGCCAATTGGTTTTGGATACTCTTCAACTACTGTAAGAAACTCACCCCCGGTACCTAGCCCTGATTTTTCTAATATTACTTTTTCGGCCGACGTTAATTCTTTTTCTTTCTTCGCTGCATAACCTTTCATCAGAAAATCATTTGTTTTCCCTTCCGGAGCGGGCGGCTGTAAAGTAGAATCATATTGATATTCTCTTTTTTCTTTTAAAATTCCTTCACTATATACTAGAACAGCCTTTAGTCCGCCGTTATCATAGTATTCTCTTGCAATTCCATCTCTCTTGCCGTCTTTTATGAATACTTCCTGCTTTGGAGCACTATTTTCATAGAAGGTTTTTATCCACCCGTTTAGTTTTCCCATCGAATAATTTTTCTCTTCCTTCAGTACTCCATTTTCATAAAACCATCTTGCTGTTCCATGCAATACATCATTGGCATAGTAAATAGCTGATTCCATGTGATTGTTTGGATAGTAAGATCGTACCAGCCCATCCTGAGCACTTAAAATGTCTGAAAAGACAAAATAAAATAATAGAGTTATATATAAATATTTCAATTTTCCCACATTTATTAAATTTTTGCTACCAAATATACAAATTTCATTATTGCACTTTGATGTAATTTTTATTCGCCTAAATAAAGATCATTAAGCATTGAAGCAATAGCAAACTCAGGAATTCCTAAAAACATTTAACATCATATATTTAATTCAGGATCCCAAAAATCGTGGAATTATTTTTATAAATTGTTAATTTTGGTCTTGACAAAAGTATGTACAAATTGTAAATACCATCAGTCTGATTTTTTTATTATTACATTTAAATTAATGCTGAATTCCGAACGATGTAATAAGTTACCCGCTTCCTATTTCTAATGCACTGCTTTCATTTTTCACAATAATTTTGATTCTGATAACCTTTTCTGATCTTATTTGCAATAGTATCCTATTTTCAATTAATATATAAGGTTAAGAATGTACGAAAATCCTCCAATGCGGACGATTGAAGAGACTGAAATCGTTAAAAAACCCGGGAACCATCAACCTAAAAAATCTTTTAAACCAGGCTATCATAAAGTTAAAGCCTTATTCAGAAAAAAAACAGTTATTCTTCTACTATCTGTTCTTATTCTGTTCGTTGTATATTTAACTTTAAAACCCGGAAAAGTATCTGAAACACAAATTCCTGTATATAAAGTAAAAAAAGGTAATTTCCTTGTATCAATTACCGAAAGCGGTGAAATTCGCGCAAAAAATTCGGTAAGCATTGTAGCTCCCAGAGTAAGAGGAAATACAAAAATAGTTTTCCTGGTACCTGAAGGTACATATGTTAAAGCTGGAATGGATGTAGTTAAGTTTGATCCAACAGATGCATTTAATAATCTGAAGGAATCAGAATCTAAACTTGAAATAGCTTTATCCGAAAAGGAGAAACAAGCGGCTTCTCATCGGTCGCAGGATGCTCAGATGGAATCTGATTTAAAAAGTGCTGAATTGACCTATGAACTCTCAAAACTTGCACTTGAACAAATGAAATTTGAAGCTGAAGTAAAACAGCGCCAGGCTAAACTTGACCACCAGAAAAATGAACTCTCATTTACCAAAACAAAAAAAGATATTGAATCAAGAAAAATCATCCAGCAATCTGAGCGTAACCGCACAGAGATAGAGCTGAAACAAAGAAGAGCAGATCTTGAAAGAGCTAAAAATGACCTCGATATGCTTACACTTAAATCCCCTACTGATGGTCTTGTAGTTTATGAAAGCAATTGGTCAAATGGCGGAAGGAAGTTTGCTATAGGCGATGTAGCTTATCCCGGATGGCCCATTGTTACATTGCCTGATTTGTCTTTGATGGAAAGTACAACTTTCGTAAATGAAGTTGATATTAGTAAGATTAGAAAAGGATTGCCTGTAAAAGTAAAGCTTGATGCCTTCCCTGATAGTGTTTTCGATGGAGAAATTGCTGATGTGGCCTCCCTGGGAAAAAACAAGGAAGGAAGTCCTAATATAAAGATCTTTGAAATTAATGTTTTGATCAAAGGTAAAAGCAGCATTCTTAAACCTGGAATGACAACAAACAACCGCTTTATCATTAGGGAAATTCCAGGGGTCTTATCAATTCCTCAGGAAGCTGTTTTTGAAAAAAATGGAAAGAAAGTTGTCTACGTTAAAAACGGATCTGGATTTGATGAGATACCT
>JBLNEL010000105.1:0-20286 GCA_050262615.1 Bacillota bacterium | reverse complement strand
AGTACGAGTCCCAGTCCGGTTCCTTTTTCCGATGATGTACCTAAAGTACTCTTCTGCACATCAATTCTGAAAAGATTTCCCAGGTCTTCTTTTCTAATGCCAATGCCATTATCTTCTATTGAGACTATTACATCTCCGTTCTTATGGAAAGATCCGACCTTAATGGTACCTCCCGGGTTTGTGAATTTCACAGCGTTGGTCATCAAATTTCTGAGTGCCGCCTTAATAATATTGCAGTCGGCAAAAACAATTGTGGATCCAGAATATTCAGTCTGAATAGATATATTTTTTATCTTTGCATTGCTTTCGATAAGTGAACTGCAGTCGCCGATCACTTCTTTAAGGTCAAAATTATGCATATCAGGTTCAAGTATTCCAGTCTGGATCTTCGACCATTCGAGAAGGTTATTAAGCAGCTGATATGATTTCTGCGAGGTTACGCTTATATCTTTAAGGCTGGAGAGCTTTTCCTCGTCGCTCATTTCATTAAAATCGGACATAAGAAGTTCGGAAAAGCCGATCAGTGTATTGAAAGGGTTTTTCAGGTCGTGTGAAATAATTGAAAAGAACTTATCCTTAGTGGCATTCAGCTCTTCGAGTTTTTCTTTCTGAAGTGCGATCTGGTTATTTTTTTCTTCAAGTAACTGTTTTGTTTTATTGGTAAGTCTGTATCTGTAATACATTCCCAAAGTAATCATAATACCGGCAAGTGCAAATCCAAGCAGAGCATAGATTTGTGAGCGTTGCTGGCGCAGCTGCAGGTCCTGAACCGACTGGCGGGTTTTCAGCAGCTGATTTTCCTTTTCAGTTTTTTCAGCATCATACTTAATCTGAAGTTCAGTGAGCCTCTCCTTATAATCTTTATTAAATACACTGTCCTTAAGAGCTGCGTATTTATAGAGGAATTCGTAGGCATTTTTATAATCTTTCATCAGCAGATAAGTTTCTGAAATGCTGAGATCATTAGCTATAATTTTTTCCTTCAGGTTTTCTCTTACGGCAAACTCCTGGCTTTTGTTGAGGTATTCCAGAGCTTTCTCATAATTGCCAAGCTTTTTATAAGTATTGCCTATGTTTCTGCGTGCTTCGAAAGTGCCGTATTCATTGCCCGAGATTTCCCTTATTTTGAGGGATTCCAGGTATTTGCCAAGGGCCTCCTGATATTTACCAGTATTAAAAAGAATATCCCCGATATTATTAAGAGATGTAGCAATGCCGGCAACATCATTGATGCTTCTTCTGATCTTCAGAGCAGCTTTATGATACTCCAGTGCGTTCTTAAAGTCTTTAATCCGGTTATGTGTAAGTCCCAGGTAGCCAAGAGTAACAGATTTACCTTTAAGGTCATCAATCTCTTCATACAAGCCAAGAGAATGTTCAAAATGTTCTATTGCTTTATTATTTTCTCTAAGAGAAAAGAATAGTCTTCCAAGGAACTGGTTTGCGTCAGCCTGCAGATGTTTATCGCCTATTTCCTCACTTAAAGCAAGGGCTCTCCGGAAATTATCAAAAGATATAGTAAAATTAGTCAGAAGGCGGTTTACATTGCCAATATTAAGGCAAACCTCAGTTATTCCTTTTTTATTTTTTGATTTTTCATAAAGCTTAAGCGCCTGCTGGTAGTATTCGACAGCAATATTATACTTGCCCTGTGTGTCATTTATCAGGCCGATGTTATTAAGTGCGAGGGCAGTAAGGTTATCGTTTTTAAGCTCTTTGCTTAATTCGAGCTCCATATTATGATATTCTAGCGCCTTTGAATAATCGCTCCATGTATCGTAAATTTCACCAATCTGACTATAGGTGAGTATTAATCCTGCTTTATCACCGGTCTGATGCTGAAGTTCTGCAGCTTTTAGGTAGTTATCCAGGGCACGTTTATAGTCACATTTTTTATCGTAACTGAGCGCCTGGTTAAAAAAATCTGCTGCTTTTTCTTTCCTGATATCATTTGAGGGGATCTGGGGAAAGCAGGAGAAACTGAGAAGAAGGCTCAGTATAAGGCTTGCAATTATAAATTTATATTTATTTGTCATACTTATTCGGTGAATTACGGTGACTGAAAAATAAGCTATAACTATCCATTTCTATTATCGTTAGGTTTTCCTGAAAGTTTAATTTATAATAGCTTAGTTCCTCCGGAAAACTGTTGCATCAAAACTTTAGTTATTTTAATTTATGACTCTCAATCAAAAAGGATCTGAAATGAAATCTGTTAAACTGTTTCTTTTATCTTTTCCACTGTTATTGTTGCTGACTACATTTTCATTTGGACAGAATGCCGGGAAGCCTGCTATCATTAATGCGGGTTTTGAAAAGAGCACATCTGATAACATCCCCGAATCATGGCAGTCCGGGGAAAGCGGCGGCAATGTTTTAATGGATAGAAAGACTGCACATTCAGGAAACTCAAGTCTGCTGATAAATAACGGTGAAGCAAAACGGAGTACAGTTTTTTCGGGCAAAGTCAGTCTGAAGACCGGAGGGCTTTACCGCCTGAGCGGGTGGATAAAAACCGAAAAGGCATTTACTAATGATATTGAACAGTATCCTACGCCAGTTGCTGCATGTTTAACAATGGAATCATTTCCGTTTACAAATCATTCGATAGCTGCAGGCGGAACCTCTGACTGGCAGAAAGTTGACATCGTTTTTATTGCAACTCAGAAGGAAGACAGAATATGCCTGAACCTGGGATATAACGGAAAGGCTTCGGGCAAGGCATGGTTTGATGATATACAGATCGAAGAAGTAAACGATATCAGCCAGTATATTCCGATGGAAACAGTGAAGTGGTATGGTGATGCATTCAGGTTTGAAGATAAAGGCTGGGTTTTTGTTCACATCGAAGGGGAGCCATATAAAAGAGGGCAGCAGTACGGCTATCTGGTAGCAGAGGAAATGAAGGAATTTATTAATAAGCTTGCAGTAAAGAAGAATACACCGAATCCGCAGGCGGGATGGAATGAGATCAGGTTTGCTGCTGACGGCATGATGCTAAGGAAATATGATGAAGAATATTTACTTGAGATGAAGGGAATTGCTGACGGAGCAAACAAGGCAGGAATTAATTTATTTAACCGTCCGTTTGATCTTCTTGATATAGTTGCTCTTAATTCATCAATAGATATAGATTATTGTGCAGATGCTCTGCATTACACACCAAATGCACTTACAGGCAAAAGTTTTCTGGCTGCTGAGGATGAACTTGCAATGCAGGATAAGCTTCATAAGTGCTCATCATTCCTGGCTACAAAATCAGCAACAAAAGACAACAGGATAGTTTATGGGCAGATATTTATGTGGAACGGATATACCGGTCCGCACTGGAATATCATAGTAGATGTAAAGCCATCGCAGGGGAACAGGCTTGTATATGAAACCTATCCCGGGGGAATTCATTCCGGTGCAGATTTCTATTTGAATGATAAGGGGATTATGCTTGGTGAGACCACAGTTATGCAGGGTCCATATAATCCTGACGGCACACCGCAGTCGAACCGTATCCGCAAGGCAGCTCAGTATGCCAATTCGATCGATGATGTTGTAAATATACTTACAACAAAGAACAATGGATTATACACAAACGACTGGATGATAGCTGATGCCAAGACAGACGAAATTGCGATACTTGTTTTAGGCACAAATAAATACAAGCTCTGGAGAAGTTCGAAGAATGATTTTTACGGCGGGCAAAAGGACTGGTACTGGAGCGACAACAATAATAAGTCGCTGGATGTGAGGAAGGAGTATATTGTTAATGATGATAATGCTCCATATGATCTGGCTTTCAGACCTGTAAACCGTGATCTTTCATTTACAAAGTTCTATGAAGAAAATTATGGAAAGATAGATGCCAACCGCGGCATAAACCTCTGGAACTCATCACCGATAAACCGTCCGCATGCATGCGACGGGAAGATGACGACATCAGAAATGGCTGAACAGATGATGTTCTTTGCAAATTACGGAAAGGTTACGCTGCGAGAGACCTTTATTAATGAAAACGGAAGGGTGCCTGATCTTCCCGGAGCTATGCCTCACTTTTCTTTAGGATATTCAGTTATAAGCCCTGTTATGTTCACAGAAAAGCTGAAGGAATTAAAAAGCAAGATGCCTAAGGAAGAAAGTGCATCTGATCCGGCAGCTGCAGCAGATGAGGCAAAGGATGTATACTCATTTGAAAAAAGTCTGCTCTGGCATAACACAGTATATCCAAAGACAGAAAAAGAAAACTGGTTTGTAAGCGGTACAGCAGCATACTGGAACATGCTAAACTCAATGCCAGCGGGACTACAGAAGTCAGCCAGCTACGTTAAAGATGAATTAGGCGAGCTTAATTCAAGGCTCCTATACACAATATCGCGTGAAGGAAGTATGGCTCCGGTTAATGCAGCAACCGTATATAACCAGTTTAAAAATTATCAGATACCAAGAATACGCGGTACTTATTTATTACATCAGCTGCGTTTAAATCTTGGAAACGAAAGCTTCTCAAAGGTTATGAACCGGATACATGATCAGTACAGGCAGAAAGAAGTAACTACCAAGGACCTTCTGAATGCTTTTGAGAAAGAAAGCGGACGTGAGCTGGGTACATTTGCAGGTCAGTGGATTGATAGGGAAGACCTGCCTGAATTTACAGCACAGGCATCAGCCCGCCTGGAAGGGAATGACTGGGTTACAGATATTAAGATCAGTCAGCAGGGTAAGCCTTATGAGTTTATAACAACTGTAATGCTGCGCACAGCAAAAGAACAGGTTATAAAAAAGATAAGTGTAAATGAATCAGATGCATCATTTGCTTTTAAGTCAAAAGAGAAGCCTGTTGAAGTGATAGTAAATTATGGTAACGATGTACCGGTTAAGAACAGCAATTACTTTACGTTCTCGAATTTCTCAGATGATTTTTCGAACTGCATTATAGTTTACGGCACCGGCAGGCAGATAGAAGCAAACCATACGCTGGGCTTAAGGTTCCAGAAGATGGCTGCTGATAAATTTACAGAGATAATGCTTCCGGTTAAAAAGGATAATGAGATAAGTGATGAAGAGCTGGCAAAAAATGATCTTGTTATACTCGGAAATCCGGCAGAAAATTCTCTGATGAAAAAGATCTCAGAAAAGCTTAACATAAAAGCAGGGAAGGATATTTTCGAGTGGAATGGAAAGGTTTACGGCAGTGCAGATGACGGTTTGTTTGCTGCTTATCCTAATCCATATAACCCTGCTAAGGCTGTTTATCTTTTTGTTACAAACAGCTCAATGCAGTTATACCATATGACAAAAAATCTTTACCGTATGCCTTCATGGGCAGTGTTTAAGAAAGATCAGATAGTTCTTAAGGGATATCATGTTCCCGAAGCTGGCAGGCTGATAATCAAGTAAAAAAAACAACAGAAAGATTCTGCTTATGGATAAGGCAGAAAAACTAAATATTATTTGCTTTGGTGCCCATCCTGATGACTGTGAGGTCAAGGTGGGAGGCATTGCGGCCAAATGGGCTAAGGAAGGGCACCGGGTGAAGTTTGTTTCTCTTACAAACGGCGATATCGGGCATATACTTTTTTCAGGTTATGAGCTAGTAAAACGCAGGATCGAGGAAGCTGCTGCTTCGGCTAAGATACTTGGTGTTGAGTATGAGATACTTGACAATCATGACGGAGAGCTGCTTCCGACAATTGAAAACAGAAAGCTTGTAACCAAGCTTATAAGGGAATGGAAAGCCGATATTGTGCTGGCCCCAAGGACGAACGACTATCATCCTGACCACAGGTACACCGGTGTGATAGTGCAGGATGCTGCCTTTATGGTCGTTGTTCCGCAATTCTATCCTGAAGTTACACATTTAGCAAGGAATCCTGTTTTCATGTATATGGAAGACGGGTTCAAATATCCAAAGAAGTTCCAGCCGGACATAATTGTTCAGATCGATGATGTAATTGAGATGAAAATGGAAGCAACGCTAGCTCACGTTTCCCAGTTCATTGAACGGGATATGATACTGAATAATGAACACATTAATCCGTCACCTGAAGCATTTGAAAGGGCAAGGGCGCGCGTCAGAGAGATGCTTGTAAAGTGGTTCCGTTCGGCTGCAGATAAGCACCGTAAAAAGCTTATTGAGATCTATGGTGAGGAGAGGGGAAGAAAAATAAGATTTGCTGAAGCAGCTGAATTATGTGAATACGGCACAAGGCTTCCGAAAAAAGAACTTCAGTTATTATTTCCACAATAGAGTAGACACGGAAGGAGGAACTATGAAAAGTCCTGTAATTATATTTATTCTTTTAGTTTTCAGTTCGTTTTTATCAGCCCAGGATAAGAATAAACCTCTGCAGACAGTAAAGTCGGTGGATCTGAAACGGTATGCCGGTCTCTGGTATGAAATAGCGAAGATCCCGAACAGGTTTCAGAAAAGCTGTACAGGAAATACGACAGCAGAGTATTTGCTGAGAGATGATGGAAGAATAAATGTGAAGAACAGTTGTGCAAATGCAGATGGGAAGAGGGAAGTCACTGAAGGTGTGGCAAAGGTTGTGGAGAATTCAAACAACACAAAGCTGGAAGTGAGTTTTTTCAGTGTACTGGGAATAAGGCCTTTCTGGGGGGACTACTGGGTTATCGGTTTAGATGATAATTACCAGTATGCCGTGGTTGGTGATCCGGACAGGAAGTATGGATGGATCTTAAGCCGCACGAAAGTTTTATCAGAAAAGAATCTGAAGGAAGCCTTAAGCATACTGAAGCAGAAGGGGTATGATGTGAACAGGTTCGAATATACAAAACAGGAGTAACAGGGGGAGAGATCATCTCTCCCAGTTGCCGCTTTTGCCGCCTGTTTTGCTAAGCAAATGTATATTCGTAATTTGGATAGCTTTATCGATTGCTTTGCACATATCGTAGACTGTAAGTGCTGCAATGGAAACTGCAGTAAGGGCTTCCATTTCGACGCCGGTCTTAGATACAGTTTTTACAACAGATGTGATCTCAATGCTTTTTTTCTCTTCGTTTAACTTTAGTGAGAGGTTTACGTTTGTTATAAAAATATTATGGCAGAGAGGTATGAGTTCGTCTGTTCTTTTTGCTGCCTGAATACCTGCTATTTTAGCAACACTTAAGACATCTCCTTTAGAAAGGGAATTGTTCTTAACACTTTCATAAGCTTCAGCTCCCAGAAGCACTTCGGCAAAAGCTTCTGCAGTTCTTTCTGATTCTGGTTTTGATGTCACATCTACCATGACAGCCTTTCCATTGCTGTCGACGTGGGTGAATTTCTCCATATTACTTACCCTCCCGTTTCTGTCATATTACTGGTTCCTGACCTTAGCAATTCTTCAACTGAAGCGTGCTGCAGTTTTTTTAACCGGAGCGAGTTAAAAATAATTTCTTTTAATTCCTGATTGCTGGCATATCCGCTGCGAAGGTATTTTTTTAAGTCAATTTCTTCAGCAGGGTCAGAAAACAGGCAAAGTTTCATAGTACCATTTGCCTTTAGTCTTAAACGGCTGCAGCTTGTGCAGAAATGATCTGAAACCGGGCTTATGAAGCCCACTTTGCCTATAAAGTTTGAAAGCTTATAACTTTCAGCAACGCTGTCCGGCTCATCTGCAACCTTAGTAATATCAAAGCATTTTTCAATTATCTGTTTTACATCTTTTGCACTTATAAACTTTTTATCATCCCAGGAATTGTTCCCGAAAGGCATATATTCGATAAATCGGAGTGTAACCGGGCGGTTTTTTATGAAGTTTACGAAATCTATTATTTCGTTATCATTTATTCCTTTTAAGATAACTGTGTTGATCTTAAGGCTGCTGAAGCCGGTTTCTCCAGCAATATTAACTGCATCAATTACATCCTGAAGTTTATTGCTTCCGGTAAGATAACGGAATGTATAAGGCTTTAAGGAATCGAGACTGATATTTAATTTGTCCAATCCAATTGATTTAAGCTCAGCCAGGTGATCTTTAAGCAGTGTACCATTTGTAGTTAAAGCAAACTCAAAATCGTATTTTGATTTCAAGCGGCCAACCGAACGGAAAAAGTTTATGATCTCTTTTCTTACAAAAGGTTCTCCGCCTGTAAATCTTATTTTCCTGATGCCGAGTTCTGAAAGAAACAATACAAGAAGTCTGCTCAGTTCATCGAAGCTGAGCATTTCAGTTCTGTTCATTTTGGCAGAATTATCCCTCAGCGGATTGCAGTAGCTGCAGTTCAGGTTGCATCTGTCAGTAAGTGAAACTCTGAGATAATTATGTATCCTGCCGAAATTGTCTAATAATTCCATAAAGTAAGATAAATCCTAATTGCTAAACCCTAAATGCAAATAAATTCTAAATACTAAATAAATTCTAAATGTAAAATAAATTCTAAATGTTAAGGGCTATACCTAAACAAAGTCTGAATTATAAATTTGTTATAAAAATACCATAGCTAATAAAGCTGCGCCGAGTACTACAAGTACAGGGTGGAGTTTCAGCCAGAAGGTGAGAATAAAGCCAATTGCAATAAAACTTAAAGCTTTCCAGCTGCCGGAATTAGTAAAAAGATATTTTGCCATAATGGCAATTATCATTCCTATAATTGCGTATTTTATTCCTTCAAATCCTTTGAAAACAAACTTATTCTTTTCAGCCAGCGAGTAAAAATATGTTGCCATGGAGATAAGTAATACCGGAGTAAACATATTTCCAATATTAGCGGCAATTACTCCTGATATTCCAGCTACTTTATAGCCGGTATAGGTGGCATATTTAATTGAAATAGCGCCGGGGAAGATTTCCACCATCCCGAGAACTTTGAGGAACTCATCCTGAGTCAGCCAGGAATGGTTAGAGACCACTTCCTTTTCAATCAAAGGGATAAGTGAATAAGCTCCGCCGAAAGAAAAGCTGCCGACCTTAAGGAACGAAAGGAAAAGCTGCAGCAGATCGTTAAACATTCTTTACCGTATGTTCGTTATTTGTTTCATCGAGTATATCGTCAATCCAGCTGAGTGCTGCCATAGCATTCGGGAGTCCGATTGTAGGCAGTGAGAGCATAGCGACATGTCTTATTTCTTCTTTCGTAGCACCGGCTTTCAGAGCTTTTTTTGTATGTGAATGTACTGCACCTTCCATTCTGGCGCCTGTTGAAACAGCCAGTTTAATCAGTGCTCTTGTCTTTTCATCCAAAGGTCCTGCCTGGTGGACAGCATCACCGAGTTTTTCGTAAGCATCGGCAACCTGGGGATATTCTTCCATAAACCTTCTGAATCTCTTTGGAATTCCGTTCATAATAACCTCGTTAAATAATAGAATACATATCAGGGCTTAATATAACTATTATCCGGCACTAAAACTTTCCGGATAGAGCAATGGTACAATGAAAATACCCAAAAAATATTTTACCAAACAAGCAAAAATATATAAAATTCATTATTTTAGTCCTTCAAAAAAAAATATTTTAATTTAAGAGTACTTTAAATGGAAACATCAGGACAGGTAACCTACAACCAGGCTGAAATTAATGTAAAAAAAATTGAAGAAGAAATTGCCAAGCTTAAAGGCAATCTTTCTGATACTTCAGGCAGAAAAAATTACAGGGAATTCTGGGAACAGTCCCATTATGTAATAAACCTCTTTAAATTACTAAAGCCGATCCTCCCGGAAGACAAAGACCGGTTATGGAAGGAATTTGCTGAGCTGCGTGAGCAGACAAAGCAGCAGGAAATTGCAGACCGTGAAGTACGCCGCAATGATTCAGCTGAAAAGAGAAAATTCATTGAACAGCAGATTGCAGATATTGAAACCCAGCTGGTTTCCGCCCAGGACTATTCGGATCTCGAAAAAGTTAAAGAGTTACTGCAGAGCAGCCTGAATATTCTTAAAGGTACTGCTTCATCACAGACTTCTGCTGCAGCTGAAGAAGAAATTGAAAATCAGCCTGAAAACCAGGAAAATGCTGCAGGTTCGGTTTCAGAGGATGTACTTATCAGGGAAGATAAGGAAGCCTGCTGGGTACTCTGGAGAAAGACAAACGAAGCAGTTAAACAGAAAAGAACTGAACTTGAAGAAAAAGTATTCAATACAGTAAAAGCTGAAATAATGGAAGTCGTTAAAGCAGCTGGTGAAGGAAACCCGCACGAAGCACTTAAGAGGATCAAAGAAATACAGAGCGACCCAAAGACATATAAATTCAGCAAGACTTTCAGGGAAGAGATAAAGGCTCTTCTGAACACTGCATTCGACAGCTCTATAAAAAGAATTAAAGATATACGTGATGAAAACAAGCGCAGACACCAGGAATGGCTTACTCGCATGGAAGCAAACGTTGAAAGGTGGAAAGAACTGCGTGAAAAAAATACAAATATTATTGCAGGGCTCGAAGCGCAGATCGTAAAGCTTGAAGAAGACGTGGTAAATGCCAAGACTCCGGAGTTTGCAGAGAGAATACGTACATGGATTGATGAAAAGGCAGCCAAAATAAAAGACATTAAAGAAACCAACGCTAAGCTTGACGAAAAAATTGATTCTGTAATGAAAAGTGTTGGGAAAAACGCCGAATAATTGAAGCAGTTTCCGATATATATTTTATTAAAAGGACAGGTATAAGCGCCTGTCCTTTTAGTTTTAAACATTCCTTAATGCATATCCCACTGGTTTGAAAACTACCCCCTTTATTAGTATAGTTAATTAATTATCCTTTATAATGACCTGATCTTTCAGTATCCCTTTTTTAAAAGACAGCAGAAGTCATTTTTAACTTCAGGTTTTTATTTAACGGATCTGTCAGAATTAAGGGAAAGATATTTATTAAGCGGAGGTTAATATGTTCTGGAAAACCAGAAGCAAGCTTTTTTGGTCGTTAATAGGAGCAATAATAGCCGGACTTTTAATTACTTTTGCATACTTTTACTTTTCGGAAACCCAGTACACTCGGCAGAATGCCAACAGCGGAGCAACTGATTCAACGACTATTCAAAAAAGTCCTGCAGACGAAGCAAACACGCGGGGGAGGAAATAACTATGATATGACCGGCAATAAGCCGTATTACGACCTGATTTTTACACTAACCAATCCTGCTTTTTTCAATATATTTACCGGCAGATATTAATCCGGCTCCTTCCACGGATAAGAGTATTTTGTTCTCTGTAAAGCTGCACTCAATCTGATGAACTGATAATATTTTCAGCATCGTACTTTTTAAACCTGAACTAATTTAATTTTTCGATTGTTTTAACCTAAAGAGGGTAAGCCGGAATGCATTGGATTGTTTGGAGATAACATTGTTTGGAGATAATACAGAATAACAAAGGAAGAAATTTATTGGAAACAGACAGGCAAAAGGGGAACATTAAAGAAACAGCAATATCGGGTTATTTAAGATGGATGTATGGTGGGGGAACAAGGAGCAATTGATACTGTGATAAAGTGGTTTCTTGTTTTTAAAAAAGCAGTAGTTCTTTATGCTGCATACAAAGTTACATTTCTTATCCACCGCGTTCAGATTAAAAGGCTCTTTACGGGCAAAACCCTCAAATATATCTAAATTAAATAACCTTGTTTTATGGGCAAAAAAAATGGTACTGATAGCGAAAATGGCAGGAAAACTTGTTTTCAGGGGTTAGCCGCAGCCTTTTTATAGAGCTAAAGTTAAAGACCGCTGTTGTACCATATTTATTGCCATAAACTTTAGTTTAAATGTGTCGAATATCTGAAAAACATAGAGTAAGAAGGTCTTGAAAAAGTTGTTTTGGGACGAATTAAAAAAAGTTAATCGGGAGACGATATAAAAAATGAGAGCACGTGTTCAAAGTCTTGATTCCTATTTGTGCGAATTGAAAGAGGGTCAGCATAGGTTTGAAAATGTTTTTGAATCAATTGCAAGAATGCTTTTTGATGACCCGAAACAAATTACGCCTATATTAGTAAACGGAAAAAATACCTATGATTTCTTAAAATTCAGGACAGGCAAGAAGCATATTATCGGTATGTATGATGTTCTGAATAAATTTGTTGCTTTTATAAAGGATGCAGCCGAAGGCGGAGAAAGCAAGGAGATGGCCTTTGTACTGGTAGGCGAGCCTGGAAACGGCAAAACCTATTTTGTTGATTATCTCTCGGCAATGTACCGCGACTTTATAAGCGTTCCTGAGAATAATAAGTATACCTTCAGGTTCAGGATACCGGCAGAAATGGAAGGTTATGGTAATATAAAAGTAATTGAGTCCCAGACCTATGAAGACCCGGTAATTCTGGCAATGAACCTTTTCGACGGAAGCAGGGATGCCAGAATGGAATATATGGTCAGGACGGGCATGAGCGAGAAGCAGGTCGAAAAGTATTATACCAATTTCAGACCTTTGGGGGCTGACACTGAATTTATTTTAGGTGATCTGAAGGCCTTTTTTGATTATGATATTGATAAAGTAAAAGAACATATAGATATAGTTCCTGTTCCGATCAGTGAGACAACAGGTACAATCACAGGCAAATATCCTGCAAAGGATAAAATTACCAGTTCAGGTGTTGATCTGGTGGGTGAAGAAAGCATACAGAGGCTGCTGCACATAACGAATACAAACAATCCGTACCGTTTTGATCTGCGCCGCGGTGCGTTGGCAAGAGTAGGCGGCGGCGGAATTCATTTTGCAGATGAGATCTTTAAGAATAAAACTGACCTTATGAAGATCTATTTGGGAGTAGTGCAGAACCGTGTAATAGAAATTGATGCTTTCAAGTGGCCAATTGATACATTCATTATTGCAACCAGCAATAACTCTGATGTACAGAACTACAGGACAAACGGCGAAGAAAAGCCAATCCTTGACCGCTGCAAATTCTGTTATGTTGCTCATAATACCGATTACAAGCTGCAGATGGATCTGACCAATTATGCAATTGGCGGAGGGGATAAGACGACATTTTCAGGGGAAAAGCTTCATATTGATCCTAATCTTATATATGTACTTTCTACTACAGTAACACTTACCAGGTTTCCAAGGGTAGAGGATAAACTTACCCCGGTTGAAATGATGAAACTTGCAGCCGGTGAAGTGGCAGGCGAGAAGAGCATTAAGGCACTTGCTGAGATAGTAGAAGAACTTGAGCATGAATCGGATACAACAAAAAGATTCGGACAGAAGGGACTTGGGCAGAGAGATCTTGCAAGAATGATCAACACACAGCGCGGGTATTCTGAGACAAACGAAGGCAAGTGCATGTTCGCCGAGGATGCTTTTAAGGCCACCGAAGAGGTAATACTTGATTATATTCAGGATACAAACGAACGTGCCAAATACTTTGAAGATCTTAAGATTGCAAAGGGATTATACCGTAAGAGAATAAGGACTGAGATGTTCAATGCTTTTATGGATGAACCTTCGGCAATTAAAAGAGATGTGCTCATGTATGTTAATATGATTGTCGGTATGGGGCGTTCGGATCTTGGAAGCGACAGGATAATTACCTACAGAGATCCGCAGACCAACAAGATGCAGCCTATTAAGATAGACGAGCGTTTTGTAAATGCAGTTGAAAATGAACTTGAAATGAAGACCAAGGAGCAGAAGGAATCTTTCCGCGGGCAGATCAGAAAGATCTATGCCCAGAGACTGCAGACCGATAAAAACTATGATTTTATGGATAATGTCGATCTGGTAAAAGCCGTTACCGATACAAGACTTAATTCCGATATAGCCTCTGCCGGCGGTCTGGTAGGCGCACTTGCTAACAGGACCAATGAAGATAATGAAAAGCTGTATAACAGGATCGTATCAACTATGATCAATAAACTGGGGTACTGCTATACCTGTGCACAAAAGACCATTGAATTCTTCTGTACACAGGATCACCAGTCCTGATATTCTCCAATCCTGATATTAAACAGAGCGGAAAAAATTCCGCTCTCCATTTTCTTAAAAAGTTATGAAAAAGCAGAATACGATGAGTGAAAAGGATAGCCAGGGAAAAGATAAGCATGAAGAGGAACTGAAGAATAATTCCGGAAAGGATCATTTTCAGCCGAAAGAAGACCACGTCCGGTTGAAGATATTCCCCGGTTTCTATGATTTTAATGATGATGTTCATTTATTGCAGCTTAAAGGCAATTTCAATCCAATGAGCCGCCTTTATGCTCTTGATAAACTACTTGAGCGTGATAAGCTAAGGGAAAAGGACGGATTTCCGCGAAAGATAAAACTTGGCAAGCTGGTAAAGCCGGTTAAAGGCGGAGGCGACAGGACGATAATTATTCCCACTATTTCTGAAGAGAAGCTTTACCACTGGAAAGGTGATTATTCCGGGGGCGAAGGTTCAAGTACAGGCGGTACCGGAGAGGGTGAAGAAGGTGATGTAATTGGTGAAGAACCACTTAGATCAGAAGACGGTGAGGGGCAGGGAGCCGGGCAGGGCAAGGGGGGGCAGCATGGGCTTGGTGCTGATGCCTATGATATAGGTAAAATCCTTACCGAGCAGTTTGAGCTGCCGAATATTAAAGACAAAGGCAAACGTACCTCGCTTACCAGATATACATATGATCTTACAGACAATAACTGGGGACTGGGTCAGATATTAGATAAAAAAGCAACTCTTAAGCGGGTTGTTAAGACTAATCTGGCTCTCGGAAATATTAAAATAAATGAGACTGTTGACCCTTCGAAAATAATTATTACACCCACAGACAGGGTATACCGGATATTTTCGAAAGAAAGGGATTATGAGTCGAAAGCCATGGTATTCTTTGTAAGGGATTATTCCGGCTCGATGCAGGGAAAACCAACAGAAGTAGTATGTACGCAGCACATTTATATTAACAGCTGGCTGGTCTACCAGTACAAAAAGCAAGTTGAAAACCGTTTTATTGTGCATGATACAGATGCTGAGGAGGTCCCGGATTTTTATACATACTACAATAAGCAGGTAGCCGGTGGTACTGATGTGGCAGCTGCATATAAACTGGTAAACAAGATAGTTGAAGAAGAGAACCTTGCAAAGGATTATAATATATACATATTTCATGGGACAGACGGTGACGACTGGGATTCGAGGGGGGATAGTGTTCTGCCCGAGCTTGAAAAAATGTTGTCTTATTCGAACCGTATTGGGATAACCATTGCAGGGAGCGGGTCTGATTATAATAATACTTCAGTAGAACAATATATAAAGCAATCGAAATTTCTTGAAAAGTATCCGGACAAACTGCGTTTAGACAGCATGCGTGCTTCTGAGGCTAATGAGGAAAGAATTATTAACAGTATTAAACTTTTGATAAGCAATTAGTTATGAAACTTATAGATCAGCATACAAAAAAGATAATGGAAGGCTGCAAAGAGCGTGCTGCCGCTGCGGGATTGAAATTCGATAAAGAAACTCTGGAATATATGGTTACCAACTCGGATCTGGTTGAACTCTCGCCAAAGAATATGATCCCGACTCTATATGATTACTGGGTACAGGATATCCAGGTCTTAAGAGGCAAAGGGGAGTATGAATATTACCCCAGCAATCCTTATGAAACGGTTATTAACACAAGGCCGGTTATTTCATTTTATAATGACAATAATCCGGACTGGCTGAATGTGATGATCTTCTATCATGTTATAGCCCACATAGATTTTTTTCAGAACAATAAGTTCTTTATGCAGACCTGGAATTATGATTTTAAGGAAAAGGCGCTTGCAGATAAAAGGCTTATTGCAAGGCTTCGTTCTACCAAAAAACGTCAGGTAGATTATATAATTGAATTTGCAAAAAGCATTGATAACCTGGTCGGTTATTTTGACTCGATAAACAGTTATGAGGATTCAAATGACTTTAAGTTTTCTGACAGGGTGGAATACTATTTTGATACTTTCCTGCAGAAGGTCAAGAAGATCGGAATGAATGAATTCCTGGAAGAAGTCGAAAGATTCAACTCAGATTCTGAGTTAGCTGATCCTATACGTGAAGAAAGTTTTCTTTCGAGGATACGGCTGAAATATCCGGAATTCGATAATTTATATGAACGTGAAATTGAAAAAAGGCATTCAATATCGAAGCACGACCTGATGCAGTTCATACTTGAAGAAAGCAAATTCCTGAACCAGGAAGAAAACAAATGGATGAAATCTGTAATAGAAGTCATCCGCGACACATCGCTATATTTCAGTCCGATGATACGTACAAAGACGATGAATGAGGGATGGGCCAGCTACTGGCATGAAAAACTGTTCCTGAATGATGAAAGGATCAGGGGACATGAAGTCGCATTTGCAAAGATAAATGCAGGAGTAACGGCATTAAGTAAAGTAGGATTAAATCCCTATGCCATAGGCTGGAGGCTTTTCATGTTTATTGAGGAGATGGCAGATAAGGGAAAATTTACCTACGATTTCCAGAGGATCAAGAACATTGAGCAGCGAAAAACCTATAACACTGAGACAAACCTGGGAAGGGATTTTATATTTCACCTGAGGGAAAACTATTGCGATTTTACATTTTTCAACCGGTTTGTAGACCAGGACTTTGTTGACAAATATAAGCTGATGGTAGTAGGGCAGAGGATAAATCCGCAGAAGGGAGTAAGGGAATACTATGTCAAGAGCAGGAAGGCAAAAGATTTCAAGCAGATGCTTTTCGACAACCTTTACCATCCGCCTTACCTTACATATTCGAGGCAGGATGACAACACGCTTTTCCTGAACCATCATTTCGAAGGGCAGGAGCTTTACAGGGATTATATTCCCAACACACTGCTTGGAATTGAATACCTCTGGGGCGGACCGGTTAAGCTTGAGACAACCGAGCTTGACTATGATGCAATGAAAAAGAAGGCGCATGGAAACAGGGATAACAGTCAGGTTGAACCAGTTTTTCAGCGGGTACTTTATACGATGCGTGACCGGAAGCTAATTAAAGAAAGAACGAACGAAACTTCGGACAGCTACACGATTTAGCCGCAAATAGCCGGCTTAGGCGATATTAGATAAATGCTGGAAATATAATAACTTAAGAGGGGTATCTTAACTTATATTTTTAGTGGGATTTGAAGACAGGAAAGTTTGAACAGATGAATTATAAATTGAATAAAGAAGTAAATAATGCGATATCTCTGCTTGACAGCAAGCTCAAGTGTGAGGAGAAAGATGCTGTATTAAATTTCCCGCAGTTTCTCGAAAGGATCGGGCAGCAGCCAGGTAAGATGTTCCGGAATGTATTCCAGATATTTCATGATATGTTCTATTATTATATTCATGAAGAGGATGATATAATTAATGATCCTGAGAGCATAAATTATAAGACAATAAAGTGTGATCATCTTTTCGTTGATCAGACGGATAATCCGTTTTTTGCAGATCTTCCGCTGGCAAACAGACTGGTGCGTCTTGCTGATTCTTTTAAAGAAGGTGCGCAGCAGAATAAGCTTTATATATTTTTAGGGCCTCCGGGAAGCGGTAAAAGTACATTTCTTAACAATCTTTTAAAAAGGTTTGAGGAGTATTCTTATACTCCCGAAGGGCAGAATTATGAAGTCCTCTGGAAACTTGATATAAAGAAATTAGGCGGCAGCAATAACCTTTCTGATGGATATCTGGAGATCCCGTGTCCCAGTCATGATCATCCGTTTCTTGTAATTCCCAAGGCATACAGGAAAGAGGTATTAGAGGAAATACTGTCTGAAGAAGAACTCACTAAAGTATTTTATAAAAAGGAGTTCGAGTGGGTCTTTAAAAACACTCCATGCACGATCTGCAGTTCAATTTACGATGCTTTGTCAAGCAGGCTGAGTTCTCCGAAAGAGATCTTTGATATGCTTTATGCAAAGCGTTATCATTTTAACAGACGTTTAGGTGAAGGTATAAGTGTATTTAACCCTGGCGATCCGCTTTCAAAGCAATTTGTTCAGACAAATGAGGTTATTCAAAAAGAGCTTGCCAATATATTTAAAGACAGCAAAATGGTAGAGTATATCTATTCAAGATATGCAAAAACAAACAACGGTGTTTTTGCTCTTATGGATGTAAAGGGAGTGAATGAAAAAAGGCTGATAGACTTGCATGGAATTATCAGCGAAGGCCTGCATAAAATTGAAGATCATGAAGAAAATGTCAACTCTCTATTTATTGCTGTTATGAATCCTGAGGACAAGGATAAGATCAGCGATATCAGCTCATTCAATGACAGGATAATAGAGATAAATGTAAATTATATACTGAATTACACCGAGGAAGTTAAAACATATTATCAGTCATTCGGCAAGCAGATAGACAGGCATTTTCTGCCCGGTGTGCTGGAGAATTTTGCAAAGATCATCATCAGTTCAAGGCTTAACCCTGACTCTGATGCAATCAGGGAATGGATAAGGTCCCCCAGAAAATATGAGAAATATTGTGATGATGATATGCTTCTGTTAAAGATGAGTCTCTATTCGAATATTATTCCTACGTGGCTCGAAGATGAGGACCGCAAGACATTCGACAAGAAAATGCGCCGCAAGCTTTTTGATGAATCAGAAAAAGAAGGCCGGGAAGGATTTTCGGGCAGGGAGTCAATTAATATCTTTAATGACTTTTATGCTACTTTCAGAAAAGTATCCAGGAACGGAAACGGGTTCGGTCAGGATAAGCTGATCACGATGGATGATGTTAAGAACTATTTCATGAAGCACGTAGACCGCAGAGAAAAGATCCCTCGCGGATTTGTGGACTCGATCATAAGGCTTTATGATTATAACGTTATGGAAGAGATCAAGGAATCTCTGTTCAACCATAATGAAGAAAGGATAAGCCGGGATATTCAGAATTATCTGTTTGCTTCGAACTATGACATTGGGGAAAGACAACTTTGTCCTTATACAAATGAATATATTGAGATAACTGACAATTTCTTTGAGGTAATTGAGCAGCATCTGTTCAGACGGACTGTGAATTTTGATTCCAGAAAGAGTTTCAGAGACGAAATTGCTGGAAAGGTAACTGTTTGTCTGCAGGAGCTGGACCTGGCTGAAGAGAGTATTACTGACACCCCTATCTACAAGGAGCTCTATAGCATTTACATGAATAATCTCAGAGAAAATATCTTTGAACCTTTCCTTAAGTATACAGCATACGAAAATGCAATAAAAGATTATGGAACGCCGAAATACGAAAAATTCGATTCGAGGGTAAAGGAAGAAGTATCCTTCCTGATAAAAAATCTTGTAGCAAGGTTCAGGTATACGCTTGAAGGAGCAAGACAGGTTTGTCTGTATATTATAAATAAAAATGGATACTAAATGAATTAAGAATTATGAATTAAGAATTATGAATTAGAAAGCGGCTTTGAAGCCGCTTTTTTTAGTAAAGCGGGATTAGAGCCGCTTTTTAATTTTGGGCGGGGGATTTTAGATATTTATTGAACCAGGCTGATGACCTTTCTATAACATCAATGTACTGGTTGGGTTCGTTACGGATACCGTGCCCGGCTCTGGGATATAAAACGAATTCTACCGGTACTCCTAAGGTATTTAATACCTGATACATTTCGCGCGAGTTTGCAATATCGGTATACTGGTCTTTTTCACCCTGAAGTATAAGTGTCGGGGTTTTTATATTCTTTGCATAGAAAAACGGGGAGCGGTTCAGATAAAGATTATCTTTATCAAGCGGTTTTTCCCAGTAGTAATATCCAAAATACATTTTTTCGAATGCCGGCTGGAAGGAATTGCTCCAGTCGGTAATAAAATTAAATATACCGAACATTGAAACAGCTGTCTTAAACCTGTTTGTCTGTGAGATCACCCAGTTGGTCAGGTATCCGCCATAGCTTCCGCCTGTTACTCCCATATTATTCCCGTCAATAAATCCTTTTGAAATCAGGTAGTCGACTCCGGCCATTACATCTTCATAATCGCCGCCTCCAAGGTCATATCTGTTTGCCATTGCAAACTCGCTTGAATAACCCTCGCTGCCGCGCGGATTAGGGAGCAGAACGACGTAACCCTGTTCAGCAAAGACCCTTGCAGCATTCCCCTGAGAAAAAACATTCCTGGCTGATCCATATGGTCCGCCGTGAAGCATAAGGATAAAAGGGTATTTATTTGCCGGGTTAAAATCCTTCGGCTTAAGGAGAATGGCATCTATATCAAATTTATTATCTTTGCTGCGGTAAGTAACAACCTCCTGAGTGCCGAGAGCGAATACATTCAGCTGGTCAGAAAAATTGGTGATCTTTTTCCCATCCACATAAATTTCGCCAAGTGAGGAGCCGTTTTCAGATTTAAAGCAGAGGTGACTTCCGTCCTGTGAAAAAGAGGCGTCAGTAATTACCTGGCTTCCGGGAGAA
>JBLNEL010000104.1:0-5048 GCA_050262615.1 Bacillota bacterium | reverse complement strand
GAGCTAAACGTAGTAGTTGTTATTTCATAAACTTTATTTCCTATCTTTAATAAATATGAATAATCACTTATCTTTGAGAGAGTGTAATGCATCTCCCTGCCATTAAATCTTATTTTACTTGAATTTAGTACTTTTACCTCTTTTTTCCCTCCATTCAGCGTAACAATATAATCACTCATACCGCCCTCCATTCCATTTATTGTTCTTTGATGGAGTGACTAAGCCGACAGAGGTTTCATTGACTTTATGTTTCAGTAATGCTGCAAGTATCGATACAGCATCTTCATAATCACCAGCCTGTTCACCTTTCCATTTGTCAGGGATTAACGGCATAAAATGATTTTCAACAAAATTAATATCAAAAGTACCATCCAGAAACGATGGTTGTTTAAGCACCCATCTGAGAGCAGCAATGTTTGTAAGTACCCCGGCTATCTTATACTCGCCCAGGGCTCTTTTCATCCTTTCAATTGCCTCCTGACGGGTCCTGCCCCAGGTAATAATTTTTGTCAACATAGGGTCATAATAGACCGACACATTTGAAAAAGGGTCAATCCCTGTATCAACCCTGATTCCTATTCCATCTGGCCTCCTATGCAGCTTAATTTGTCCAGTGGATGGAACAAAGTTGTTATCTGTGTCCTCTGCATATACCCGGCATTCCAATGCGTGTCCGTTTATCCGGAGGTCCTCCTGCCTGAACGATAAGGGATTCCCCTCGGCAATACTAATTTGTTCTTTGACCAGGTCAATTCCGGTAATTAACTCGGTAACAGGATGTTCTACCTGAAGCCTTGTATTCATTTCCAGGAAATAAACATTTCTATCTTTATCTACAAGAAATTCAATTGTGCCTGCATTATAGTACGAACAAGCCTTCGCTGCATTTATGGCTGCATTCGTCAGCTTTTCTCTCAGCTCTTCATCAGCAATGGTCGAGGGAGCTTCCTCTATTACTTTCTGATGCCTTCGCTGCACTGAACAATCTCTTTCAAAGAGATGACAATAGTTACCGTATTTGTCTGCAATTATCTGAACTTCTATATGTTTAGGGTTCTCAACATATTTTTCAATATATACTGCCTGGTCTCCAAAGGCTTTCAGAGCTTCGTTTTGTGCAGAAGCAAATGCAGCCTCAAACTCATCAGTTGAATTGACCCGTCGCATTCCTTTACCCCCTCCGCCAGCCGAAGCCTTAAGGAGTACTGGATATCCGATATTGGATGCTTCCTCTTTCCCCTTTTCAATATCTGTTACAGGACTGGTAGTCCCGGGCACAATTGGAACATTATGGGATGACATCAGCTTCCGGGCAGAAGTTTTATCTCCCATCTTTCTTACTGAATCAGATGCAGGACCAATAAAAATGATTCCGGATCTCTCAACTTGCTCAATGAAATCGGCATTCTCCGACAAAAATCCGTAACCCGGATGAATAGCGCTTGCGTTTATTTTTTTTGCAAGTTCAATAATTTTTCCGATGTTAAGATAAGATTCGGATGAAGGCGATTCTCCAATAAAATAAGCTTCATCTGCAAGCCTTACATGGAGTGAATTTTTATCAGCTTCTGAATAAACTGCTGCTGATGTAATATTCAATTCACGGCAGGCTTTTATTACACGTACGGCTATTTCCCCCCTGTTAACAACAAGTATCTTATTGAACAAATATGCCCCCTTTCTGGTTATTTGCTTCAACCTTTATTTTAATTCAACTATAGTTATCCCGTCTCCGCCATGTTCAATATTTGCATAATAGAATTTATTTACAAGCTCATGCCTCGAAAGAATTTCCTTTACCATTCTCTTTAAGGCACCAGTCCCTTTACCATGTAGAATTTCAACCCGCTCAAGTCCAGCTGTATGAGCATTGTCTAAAAACTTTATCACTTCAAATTCAGATTCTTCTGCCCTCTTGCCTCTTATATCAATCATATAATCGGCATTGTTTAAATAACCTGATCTGATATATTCAGGCTTTTGCTCTGCATCCTTTTTCTTTGCTGAAACAAGGTCGTTCAGATTAACCTGAAGCTTAATGGTCCCAACCAGAAGGACAGCCTTTTTCTTCTCGTGATCGATTTCCAGAATCTTGCCCGTTGTCTGTGAATTTTTCAACGATGCATAATCTCCCGCTTCCAAAACAAGATTTATATTTTCAGACTCAGGGGCTTTTGTTTCAACTATTTTCTTATTCTCTGATTTCAGACTTTCGATATCTTTTCTTGCAGTTTTTATTATATCTGCATTTGCATTCGATTCTTTTATTTGTTTGATAGCCTGTTCAACTCGTTTATTGATATCTCTTAAATATTCATCAGCATCATTTTTTGCTTTCTGAATGATTTCCCGTTTTTGTGTCTCAAGTTTTTCAATGTTTTGCTGGTAAAGGTTGGCTAATCCTTTTAACCTTACATTTTCAATCTCAGATGATCTTAATCTCTGCTCAAGTGTCCTTGACCTGTCCTCAAGTTCAATTAAAAAATCCTCAACCTTCATTTTATCAGAATCCAGGTAACTTTTTGCAAGTCCCAGAAAATTCCTCTCCAGTCCAATTCTTTCGGCAACCTCAAAAGCATAGCTTGATCCTGGGACCCCTTGCCTGAAATAGTAAGTAGGGACTAATTTTTCAGTGTTAAACTCCATTGAAGCATTCTGAAATCCTTCAATTTCATTGGCAAATATCTTTAGGCTTCCATGATGGGTTGTTGCCAGTACGAAAGCTTTTTTCTGCTTCAGTGTAATTAAAGTAGCAATAGCAAGAGCCGATCCTTCAGCGGGGTCCGTCCCGGTGCCTATTTCATCCAGCAAAACAAGTGTATCCTGCTTTGCATTGCTAAGTATGTCCCTGATATTTGATAAATGCGAACTGAATGTACTTAAATCATCCTCTATCGACTGCTGATCGCCAATGTCCATTAAGATCTGCGAAAAGAAATTGAGATTCGAATCAGGACTTGCAGGAATATGGATACCTGATAAGGCCATGACACAGAGCATGCCGACTGTCTTAAGGACCACTGTTTTTCCGCCTGCATTAGGCCCGGTTATTAAAATTATATTATGACTTTCTGCATCCAGATTTAATGGGACTGTCTTACCCCTGCCCAGCTTTTTTATTAACAGTGGATGCCTGGCATCAAATAATCTGAACGGCTGGGAATCATCAATTGTAGGAAATGCTCCTATGATTTCAATAGAATACTTCGCTCTGGCAAATATGCTGTCAAGATACCCAATTGCACGCAGCGATTCCCTTAACCTCTGACTAGATTCTCCAATCTTCTTGGTAAGTTCTCTTAAGATCCTTTCAATTTCACGCTTTTCAGCAAAATTCAGAGAAAGAATATCGTTGTTTAATTCCAAAGTCTCTTCAGGCTCAATATATACGGTCTGTCCAGTCGAGGATTCAGAATGAATGAAGCCTTTTACATGCCGCTTGTGTTCAGATTTTACAGGAACGACCATACGCCCATCCCTTTGGGTTATATATTCATCCCTTACAAGATATGAATCACTAAGATCCCTTAAAATCCTGTTTATTACTTTCCCTAATAGATCTTCCTTTCTCCTGATTTCTTCTCTGATCTCTCTTAATTTGGCACTTGCATTATCTCTTACTTCACCATTCTCATCAATAATTTTTTCGATGTGGTGTTCAAATACTTTATCAACATACAATTGCTCTAAAAAACCAGAATTAAGACTCCTGCTTTCGTTTTCTGATTTTAAGAACTGATAAAGTTTACGAGAGGTAACGGCAAGGTTCAGAATATCAAGAATAACTTTTTTATCAAGAACTGCTCCTTCGACTCTGCTTTTTGATAATTCATTGTCAAGATCAGGCAGATATGTAAAAGGCGGAATATCATTCTTTATTAAAATTTCTTTTGCTTCTGTGACATAAGCCCCTTCAAGCAATGCTAGTTCTATATTTGAAAAAGGCACTAACCCTAAAACCTCTCTTCGTCCAGGCTCGGTTGATGCATATTTTGAAATGAATTGTAATACTTTTGAAAATTCCAGTTTTTCCAGAACAGCTTTTTCAATCATTACTGTTATTTTTTCCCTTTAAATTGTATTGTTTTATTTAAAACTTTTAAGAATCTATATTTTACATAGTATTCAAAATTCAGATAATCGAAAAACAGATCTTATAATTAAACATTTCTTTGGGGCTTTTTAGTTTTCAATTTTGCTTCTTTATTAACATTTTTCGTTTTTTTTGTGTCGGATCCGGCATTTTTTGTGTTTTTTACCTGTTCAGGTTTTACTTTTTCACCTTTGCTGCTGTCAATATTTTTGGGCTTCTTACCTTCCTGTTCGGTTTTAGCTTTTAATTCGTTTTTGTTTTTATCTTTATTCTCAATATATTCCTTGAAGATATCTTTACCTCCAATCATAAAATCTATAGTCTTTGGCATTATACTGCTTACCGGATTATATAATAGCGATTTGTCCGCAGTTTTTTTATCTGGAACATTAAAAATATTAAGGAAAAGAAAAAAACCGCTTATAAAGAAAATTATCTGAACAATGCCGGTCATTCCTCCGAGTATCTGGTTAACAAATTTGCTTACCTTATCATGTGGATGTATTAACCTTTTTAAGACAGAAGTTGCGATTATTACAAGTATAAATATTAAAATACCGGCAACTATTTCGGCCAAATAGTCTTCATGATCCATTAATGGAGCAATTAATTTTCCTACTGTAGAGGAAAGTCGTATCCCAAGAAATATCCCAAGGAAAATACCCAGCAGACCGATTATTTTTCTAACCAGCCCGTCTTTGTACCCAAGAATAAATCCTATGATTATAAGACCCGCTATTATATAATCTAAATAGTTCAATATTAGCCTTCTAAAACTTTTTCTACTGCAGACCTGACAACTTTACCATCAGCTTTTCCCTTTAGCTCCTTCATCGCAACTGGCATAAGCTTAGCGAAATCAGATTTAGAGGTAGCACCGACTTCCCTGGCTAATTCCCTTACTTTACTGAATATTTCTTCCTCTGTAAGCTGCTTAGGAAGGTATTCCATAAGT
>JBLNEL010000103.1:0-4876 GCA_050262615.1 Bacillota bacterium | reverse complement strand
CAAAGCTGTTTATTCCTGTCATATGCTGGCTCTGGATGCCGCAGGAAAAGAAGTCACTACAATTGAAGGTCTTTTAAGTGGAGAAAAACTTCATCCTGTTCAGGAAGCATTTATTGAGCATGATGGACTGCAGTGCGGTTTCTGCACGCCAGGTCAGGTAATGGCTGCACAGGCATTGCTGAATAAGAACCCAAAGCCTTCAAGAGAAGAGATATTAGAAGGAATGTCAGGAAACATTTGCCGTTGTGCAGCATACCCTGGTATAATTGAATCGGTAATTGCTGCAGCTGAAAAGGCATAATTCGAAAAGCATAATTTTCGATTAAAAAATTAAAATTATCAATCTAGAGGAAAGGGCTTTTAAGAGCTTAGAATAAAATTGAAACAGGAGGAGCAGAATGGCTCGTAAGATTATAAAATCAAAATATTATTCAGATGAAGGTTTTGTTGAAATAATGGCAGAGGTGCCTGCTGAAGGGAAAATGAAACCATGGGCAAGTAATGAAGATCTGAAGGTAGTAGGTAAGCCTGTTTCAAGACTAGATGGTTACGATAAAGTCAGCGGATCTGCCATTTACACTTTCGATGTGAAGCTTCCTGGGATGGCCTACGCTAAAACACTCCGCTGTCCTTATCCCAGCGCAAAAATAAAGAAAATTGATATTTCAAAAGCCAGGGAATACCCGGGTGTTCTGGCTGTAATTACACATGAAAATTCATCAAAAATTCCCTGGTATTGGGGTACAACTCAACTATTCGATACTAATCTTCGTTTTGAAGGGGATGAGGTAGCCTGTCTTGCAGCTGAGAGCGAGCAGATTGCAGAAGATGCATTGAAACTAATTGAAGTTGAATATGAAGTTACTCCTTTTTCAATATCAGCTGAAGATGCAATGAAGCCTGAGGCCCATAAAATACATGACTGGGGAAATATTGTAATGGGAAGACCTGAAAAATATACCCGGGGTGATGCAGATAAAGGATTTGCTGAGGCTGACCTGGTGGTTGAAGATACATTTACAACTCAGGTAGTTGTTCATAATCCCACTGAGGTTCACTGCAGCGTAGTGAGCTGGGATGGAGATAAACTAACTGTTTGGGATTCCACACAAGGGATATGGGCTGTCCGTGAAACTGTTGCACAAAGCCTTAATATGCCTGCAAGTAAGGTAAGAGTGATAAAAAAATATATGGGTGGCGGATTCGGAAGTAAACTGGAAGCAGGCAAATATACAGTAATGGCAGCACTTCTGGCCAGGGAAATTGGAAGACCGGTCAGAATTGCTCTCGACAGGCGGGAACAGAATCTTGCTGTTGGAAACAGACCAGACTCGGTTCAGAAACTTAAAGTTGGTGCAAAAAAAGATGGTACTATAACTGCTCTTAGCCACAATTCCTATGGCTCTGTAGGAGCCTATCCCAATGGAGCTGGTTGTGCCTGGCCGCTTAGAACCCTATATAAATGTCCCAATGTGAATATTGAAGAGCATAGTATTATAACTAATACCGGAAGGTCAAGAGCTTTCAGGGCTCCTGGACACGTACAAGGGACATTTGCACTTGAGTCTCTGATAGATGAGATGGCTGAAAAACTGAATATGAATCCGCTCGAATTCCGCATAAAAAACTATGCAGAAAAGGATCAGAACGGAAATAATCCTTATACCAGTAAATTCCTTATGGAGGCATATAAGAAAGGGGCAGAGGAGATCAGGTGGAAAGAAAAATGGCAGCCTACAGGCAGTTCCAAAGGCACTATTAAAAAGGGACTGGGAATGGCTTCTCAGATCTGGTGGGGAGGCGGAGCTCCTCCGGCTTATGCAACTATGAAACTTAATCAGGATGGGAGTCTCCAGGTGCTTTCAGGTACACAGGATCTTGGGACAGGGACATATACCTTTGTTGCTCAGATTGCTTCTGAGGTTCTCGAAATTCCATTAAATAAAATTCAGGTAACACTAGGGGATACAGATTCTTGTCCTTTTGGAACTATGAGCGGCGGTAGTATGACTGCACCGTCAGTTTCTCCTGCGGTAAGAGATGCTGCTGAACAAATGAAAAGAAAACTCATCTCAGGTGCTGCTGCAATAATGGAAACACCTGAAGACAATATTGAATACAATGATGGGGTAATGAGAAGAAAAGATGATCCCAGCAAAAAAATAGAGATCCCGGAATTAATTGACAAATTGAATGAGCAGGTTCTGATTACGACAGGGGCAAGAGAAGCAAATCCTCAGGGGTATGATATTAATACCTTCGGGGCACAGTTTGCAGAAGTAGAGGTTGATACGCTTACCGGCCAGGTCCGTGTAGTAAAAATTGTTGCTGCACATGATACAGGAAGAGTATTAAATCCTAAGACTTATAATAATCAGGTTCATGGCGGCGTAATTCAGGGGTTAGGTCAGGCTTTGCTCGAAGAAAGAATTATGGATAAAAACACCGGAAAGGTGCTGAATACAAATATTCATGATTATAAGCTACCTACCATAATGGATATACCTGAAATAAAGGTAATTTCTGTAAACCCCGGCGATGAACTGTTAAGCAGCACTGGTGTAAAAGGTGTTGGAGAACCTGCAATAATTCCTACACTTGGAGCAATAGCCAATGCAGTTTATAATGCAATTGGTGTAAGAATAAAAAGCCTGCCGATTACTCCGGATAAAGTTCTTATGGCACTGAATGATAAATTAATGGTAAGTGATTCGAAAAGCAGCAATTCTCAAAATATTAAATAGGTGCTTAGGCATTTTCTAAAATAATGATAAAATAATGAATTTGAATACACGGAGTATGTAATGAACAATTTCAAATATTTGCAGCCAGCAAGTCTAAAAGAAGCTTCAGATATGCTTTCCAGGGAATCTTCGACTGCAGTTGCATTTTCCGGAGGCAGTGACCTGCTCGGAATGATGAAAAACTCAATTATAGCACCTGGGGCGCTAGTAAACCTTAAGAATATTCCCGATCTGAATAAAATACACTATACAAAGGGAAAAGGGCTGAAAATAGGTGCATTAGTTACAATAGCTGAGCTGACTGAACACCCGGTTATAGCTGAAAAGTATACTGCATTGAAACAGGCTGCTAAAGATGTTGCATCTCCGCAATTAAGGACTATAGGCACTGTTGGAGGAAATATTTGTCAGAGACCCCGCTGCTGGTATTTCAGAGAGGATTTTAATTGCCTGCGTAAAGGCGGGGGGATGTGTTATGCATTTGATGGACAGAATAAATATCATTGTGTAATTGGGGGCGGCCCCTGCTATATTGTTCATCCATCTGATCTTGCTGTTGCTCTCACGGCGTTAGATGCAAGCGTAACTATTTTTTCGAAAAAAAATACACGCAGCGTTCCAATAAAGGATTTCTTTGTTCTTCCGGAAACAGATTATAAGCATGAGAATATATTAAAGCCAGGTGAAATTGTTACAGAAGTTACTATTCCGGAAATGTCTGAAAACACATTTAGCCGTTATATTAAGTTTAGAGAAAGAGGAGTATGGGATTTTGCGGTAGTAAGTGCTGCAGCTGTTGTTCGGAAAACAAAAAATACAATCGAAGCTGGAAAAGTTGCTTATGGCGGAATTGCACCGGTTCCATGGCAGGAGAATTCATTAAATAGCAAACTTAAAGGTTTTGAACTCAATGCTGAGTCGATTGAATCATTGACCGGGCTGGTACTTACAAAAGCTGAGCCACTGGAGATGAATCAGTTCAAGATTCTTTTGGCAAGAAATCTTACAAAGAAGATATTTTCAGAATTCCTATAATATTTAAGTATCTTTTTTAAGGAAATGCAGTATTTGCCTCTAAGACTTAATTGTACTACTTTGCATAACCGGAATATTTATATTTAATGGAGTTCCATTTAAGCCTCTGGGGGAGAGTTATATGAAGAAAAGTTATTACCTTGTGCTGATACTTCTGCTCTCCATTTTTTTCTCATGCTCACATTCTGTTGAAATGAGACATCATCTGGAAATGGATAAGGATAAAATATCCTATCTCCAAAGTACGATCGTACCACTATTGAGCTCACTGGCAAATTATTCTCTGAATGTTCACACGCAAAAAGGAATAAATCAAATACCGGTAAAAGAAATCGACAGTCTTAGGCTTGGTGATAAAAATTCTTTTAATGTTTATAAAGAATCGGGAATAATTAAGTATGATCTAAGTGAAATTGACAGTCTCTCATTCTCCTCAGTTTCAATTCCGAACCGCCCTTCAGGGGCATTAACTGGTTCAGCCTTTATTCAATCCATCGATAAATTGAGCTTTAATGAACGTGAAAATATAATTAAGGAAGAAATATTAAAAGGGAATATTCCTGACTTCTTCAGAAATATGTGCCGAATCAAAACACTACTGAAAGATAGTTTAGGACTGCAGCATGAAGTAATACTTGAAGTAATGAAAGATTATCTTTCAGTAGGTACAAATGAAGATTTTGTGCGCATTCCGATGGGGCCACAAACGGCACAGGCAATTGCCGATATCTTTAAATGCAGTATGCCGACACGTAAAATTGTTGATATTATATTTTCTGAGACTATGTTTAAGATAGATCCTGTTACATACTATCCGGTTGGGAATACTAATGAACTGGTGATTACCTTTTATAAACACAATAAGGATATTCAGGCCCGGCTAGCCGCAACCGGAGCAAGATCAGGCTGCCTGACCGGTGGATTGAAAAAAGATGTAGTTATAACTAACCAACTTTCGTTAAAACCAGATAAGGTTGCTATATATGGCTGGCATAAACCTGATGGAAAACCTATACAGCCATTATACACGGGTCATGTTAACTGGTATACTGATTACAGTCATGGAATAAGACTTATTAATTCTGTAGTACGGGTAG